>CAJTTS010000014.1 GCA_910579155.1 uncultured Oscillospiraceae bacterium
CCGCGGGGAGAACTCCGTAAAGAAGTCCTCCCCGCAAGGCGAGTCCGCAAGTAAAAACTATTTGATTGAGATGGCGTAGTTACGGCTACGCCGTCTTTTTCTTGCGCTTCAACATGGCTTTGTAGTAGTCCAGGTACTCCTGCTCCAGTTCCTCCGGCTCCGGCGCTACCCACAGGCCAATGGTGTTGTAGTAGATGTCCACCCTCTGGTGCCGCTTGCCGTCTACCTTGTCTGGCTTGGATACCACAATTTTGTCAATGAACTCGTGAACGATTTCAGGCGTCAATTCTGTCAGCCGAGTCACCTGTCTGGCCCGTTCAATAAATCGCTGCAAATCAGCCGCTTTATCTGTGGTGGCATCCAAACTGGTTTCCATTTCCGGGATCGCCGCTTTCAACTGCCGCTGTTCGTTTTCCAAAGATACCGTCAGCGTGGCAAAGCGTTCCTCGGACAGCAGGCCCTTGCTCATGTCCTCGTAACTTTTCTGAATAAGCTGGTCGATCTCCACCACTCGCTGTTTGGCTTTGTCCAACTCCCGGCGCTTGGCGGTCAGCGCCTTTTTCGCTTGCAGACCAAACCGCTCCACCTGCTCTTGTGCAAACTTCTGCTCAAAGGCTTGGACGTACCACAAAAGACGCTGTAATCCCTCCAGTACCAACTGCTCCACGGTGTGTTCCCGGATATAGTGAGCGGAACATACGCTGGAATTTTTGCGATAGCTGGAACAGAAAAAATAGGCTTGCTCCCGCTTGTAGCTGTTGGTGCTGCTGTAATACAATTTTTCGCCGCAGTCGGCGCAGTACAAAAGCCCAGAGAACATACTCACGATACCGGTGCGGTCTGGCCTGCGGCGGTGCTGTCGGAGATTTTGAACGAGGGTAAAGGTCTCCCGGTCAATGATAGCAGGGTGGGTATCGGGAAATACCTTCCATTCCTCCTGGGGCCTGTCCAGACGCTTCTTCTGTTTGAAAGACTGACTGAAAGAACGGAAGTTCACTGTGTCCCCGGTGTACTCCTGTCGATCCAGAATATCCGCTACGGTAGCAGAACACCAGTTGTGCGGATATGCCGGGGGCTTTGTGGGGCAGCTCACTCCAATGCTGTGCAGATACTCGCTGGGGGTCATCACGCCGTCAGAACGCAGTTTCTTGGCGATTTGAGTGGGCCCCAGGCCACTAATGGACAACTGAAATATCTGATGTACTACTCCCGCCGCAAACTCATCTATCAGCCACTTGTTCTTGTCCTCTGGGTCTTTCCTGTACCCAAAGGGCGGATTGGTGGTCAACGGTATTCCAGCATTGCCACGGCTCTGCATGACACGGCGCACCTTGTCGCTCGTATTTTTTGCGTGCCACTCATTAAAGAGGTCTTGCATTGGCACGATGTCACTCACGCCGTTGGCGGTGTCAATGTTGTCCATGATGGCGATGTACCGCACGTTCAGCCGGACAAAATCTTCCTCCAGAAGCTGGCCCACCACAAGGCGATTCCGGCCCAGCCGGGAATGGTCTTTGACCACCAAATTTGCCACAAGCCCCTGTTCAGCCAGTTCCATGATTTCCATGAAAGCTGGACGGGTGAACGTAACTCCCGAGTATCCGTCGTCAAACATGAACCGGGGATTTGGCAGATGATTGTCTGCGGCGAATTTCTCCAAAATAGCCCTTTGATTTTGGATGCTGCCTGAGATGCCGTCTTTCTCGTCATCACGGGACAATCTGGCGTATAATGCTGTGATTCGCTGTTCATTTGGCTGCTTTTTCTTCAAAATGTACTCCTTTCCGCAGCCGGATGTGATATGAATTGCAAGGTAGCATTATCATACCACATCCGGCGCAAAACTTCAGCACTTTAACGTGTGATATTTCGGGCGAGAATGCGATTAACTTTTTCCTCGGCGGTTTCAGCCGTGTCCCCGCTAAAATGGGCATTGACAGTGTAGACCGTCCCACCAATCTCCCGCTCAAAACTTATGGGGCGGCTGTACTGATGCTCTTTCAGCCAGTCCAAGCGTTCCTCGTGGGACAGGCTGACAAGGTAGACCGCTGTTTCATCTATCCGCTCCATCACTTCCTCAAAAATCTCAGCCTGCCGTCCTGTCAGTTCAATCGTGCATAGCATCAGCATTCCCCTCCTCAAAGGCCCTGCGGACAGTCTGTGTAGCTCCCTCAACCTCCGCTAATGCCCTGCGGAGGGCGGGAACATCCAGCATACCGCTGTTGGCTCTGACAAGCACGTCTGCTACTCTCAGCCCAGCCTGGTGTGTCACAGCGATCAGGGCCGGGACATCTACCTGGGGGCCAGGTTTGACCTCCGCTGCCAGAACTACCTTACGTACATACTTGGAGCGGTCAAGTCCGGCCGCTGCCGCCTTGCGGTCTAAATCCCGCAGTTCTTCTTCCGTAAAATGGATTCGGGCTTTTTGATCCCTTGTTCTCATAGGTCGCTCATCCTTTCTGATTTTGGGGTTTCAGGGAACTCCCTGACAAGCGGTATTGGGGGATTTGTGCCCCCCAATACGTTGCTTGTTAAGACAATACCACTCTCCCTTCGGCGCATTTGAACGGCTCCGCCGTTCTTCCCAAATGACAGCCCTGTTTCTTCTTTCAGCAGGTTTTCTCATCAGCAGTCATTCAGTTGTCAGGGCAAAAAAGGAGCCGGTACATCAAAACCAGCCTCAGCGGAAATTTTGCGTTCCGCTGAAGCGAGTTTGATGTACCGGCCTTGTATTTTACAAGCGCCAAAAGGGATGTGCTTAATATGTGTTATTCACTTGGTGTAAAGTTTAGCATATAGAACTGATGTTTGTCAATAGCTGTTCACTGCTTTCAAAAATCCTTATGATTCCCAAATTCATTTCAGGCCATTGGGGTCTGCGTTACATATAATTTGGACGACATCTAACCTTGATCTGTCAACGGTGCAAAAGTTGCTCCACTGTTCTTCTGTTCCGCCATAATATATCTTTTCAACATTGTGGAAGTAAGACCATCCTTTGAATTCCTCCAACGAAGCAGGTAGATACACATATTCAATCCCGCAGCTATTAAAAATGTTGTTGGACATATACCGGGTTCCATTCGGAATAATTACACTTGTTACACTGTCAAGAGCAAAGGTTCCATCAAAAGAAACGACATTCATGATTGTTCCATCTACGTTGTATGATGAATTGATGCGAACTTTCTTACGGTTTCCCCTATAATCCTTAATGTATATCTCGTTTCCGTCAATGTAATATTCAAAATCATTCAATTCGGCATACGATGATGCCCAAATAGAGCTTGATTCTGTGCCAACCATTTTACTTTCACTGATTAGCACACCAGAAATAAGGATAAGCCATGCTATAGACAGTATAACTGCTCGCCACTTTTTATCAAGTTGAAATGCGTTGGTTTTCCAAAACCACACAGAAAGCGCGATAGGCCAAATAAGAAGGAGAAACAGATACCACCAGCCTGAGTGCTGAACATCACTTTCAATTCCCCAGGTATGTCCACAATCACTGCAAAGGCCAACTGTTCTATAAGCAATTTTTCGGTGTCCATTTCTTATGCCAGCAGGGAAAATCCAGCTGCTTTTAACTCCTGTTCGCCTATAATAGCTGTTATAGGATGTTCCTACTGGCTCTCTATGAAATTTTATATTGGCTCCCCCGCATTTAGGACAAACCGCCATTAGAAATCCCCCCCCGCTCAAATATTGCCACGTTGAAATACGGAACTCAACCCCGGAGTAGAAGCCACCCTCTGCCATTTATAGCGATTCCAGCCCATTCCAATATAGCTGCCACCACAAATGAGGGGTCAAAACCGCTGTCACCTAACGCCACACCGAAGTATTCATGTAAAATTACACCGGAAATCGTATCTAAACCACATTTTTCTGATCCAAGGGGGGCGCGGCCAGTACCTTTTTTCGCCTTTCCACCATTGTTTCTTAAAAAGTCTACAACAACATCAAAGATTTCAAAAGAATGGGAAATTCCATGAAGCGCATCGCAGCCAAAGGTATTTCCATCCGTTTCTGCCCATACTTCGTACTCTTTGCCTGAATATGAGGTAACTACAGCTCTGCCCCCACACTCTTTTAGCTTTCTCTTGATAATATCAGATGCTTTCATACTACTTTCGTCAACCTCCCAAGATGCTGCGTCAATAATATCTCTATCTTTTGCTTTCACCTGGGTATCGGTAGATAAGCCCAAAACGTCCAGCACTTCATTTAACTGCTTTTTCGCTGCCGGATAAGAAAGCTGAAGTTCTTCTTGAAGCTGTTTCATATTCCCTCTACACTTCAAAAACAGCAATAAAAAGTCATTCTGTTGGTCTGATAAAGCAGAATATGGGTTCGTTTCAAGATCAAATTGACCCCGTACCTCAATGCCGCATGATGGGCAGGCTAACGCAGAAATTTTCAATCTATCACCACAAGATGGACAATGCTGGACTGGCTTTCTCATATTCTTCACCTCTTTGGAAAAGAGTATCATAAATTTTTTAACTTGTCAATAAGTTATTAAAATATTTTCTACCTTGTTTGAAATGTAATTGATATTTCAATTGCTGGCAACAATATATTGTAAAATGCGAGTGGCACTTCCGTTTGGAAATACCACTCGCATTTTATGTGACTGCTTTCAATCGTAAATCAACGTTGAAAAATCATTTCTTCAACTCAATCTGGCGCTTTTTAGTAACTAATGCTTAATGATAATCACTTTAATATTTCCTGCATTTTCGATGTCTCGAATAAACTCAGCCTCATTTTGAATATATCCCAAGTCATATATAACAAAAAGTTGTCGAATGTATTGTTTCCCATAAGCTGTAACGTCGGCACTTATTTCTTCAATAACTTTTGATTTTCTGTTTTCTTTAAGAAGCTTTACTTCAATACATAGTTGTAATTTCGGGATAACAAAGTCAGGAATATACTCTTTCCCAGAAAATTCAAATTTTCCTGTTTCCCTATCATAATCTACGCCTTTATTCAGACCACGACCAGCTAAAAGTGACTCAATTGCATTTTGTACTTCAATTTCCTTTTCTGGCCGACTAAAAATCACGGTTCTTAGTCGAGATTTTATAAAATTTTCCAGGTTATCAAATTCATCATCGGCAAAATCAGCATTGCTGGACAAGCAAGAATATAACATTTTAGTACTAACTAATACTTGCTCAATAATTTTCTTTTGTGAAGGCCAAACTGTGTCTCCCCAACCAGGCATTTTATCAACATTGAATGTATAGAACATGGCATTTACTTTCATAACATCTCTTACGCGTTCTGCAAGGTCATTATACATGGAAGCCATATCCCTATACGACACATATCGGGCAAAATCAGGTACATGGTCATTGTTAAGGATTTCTTGTATCGTATCACTTAATGCGCGTATTTGGGAAAGTAATATCTTTATCTCTTTTGTTTCATCTAAAGTATTTTTAGCCACATTCCTCACCTCCGAACGATTATATCATAACTTTGCGTCTATTGGCAAATGGATTTGTTAATTTCTGACCTTTCCAATCAGTTGATTTTCTTGCAGTTAATGCTGATAATACCCCGCTAATCTTTTCAAAATAAGCAGAAAGCCTGGGAACATTAACAAGGTCATGTCCCCAAGCTTTCTCTGTGTTAGGCAAAAATCAGTTCGTTACAGATAATTTCCTCTACTCGATTTCGGATATTGTTCATCTGCCCAACCCACTCCATCTGATTCTTAGCTTTGAGTTGTTCGGTAATTCCCTCTTGCTCTGCCATCTGTTTTACAAGCTGAGAAAACATATCTTCCGCCTGCTGATTGATGTCAGCCAGGTGGCTATCCAGCTTCCCACTGAGTAGTAAGGCGTTGTAAAGAGCTTTCCTGTGTTCTCGCAGATACCGCCGCCTACGCTGGCCCCAGACACCCACAGGAACACTTTCTGGCACAGCGAGGTTTGGGAGAAAATAATCTCCTTCCTGATGATAGGTTCCACCCATCTGTTCAAATAGTGACTTTTTCATGATATAGTCCTCCGATATGTTAAATTTCCTGCAATCCAATCACATTCGGCTGACTTAACAAAAGTTACGAGGGGCACTTCCTTACGAAGTGCCCCTCGCCGGGCGGTCCTTTCTCTTTGTCGCCTGTTGCTTTTTCAAAAAAGTCTGATATACTATGATCTGTTAAGGTCTGCGCCGCATAGAATAGAGCGGCAAATCCAACAGACCGTTTTGTCAATAGGAGGTCATCCATCTTGTCCGACGACCCATTCTTACCGAAGCTGATTTTACTTGCCGTCCTCATCCTCATCAACGCCTTTTTCGCCGGCGCGGAGATCGCCGTCATCTCCCTGTCCGAAACCAAGCTGAGGAAGCAGGCGGAAGAGGGGGACAAAAAAGCAGAAAAATTGCTCAAGCTCACCCAGGCCCCCGACCACTTTCTCTCAGCCATTCAGATTGCCATCACCCTGGCCGGATTTCTCTCCTCCGCTTTTGCCGCCGACAGCTTTTCCGACCCGCTGGTGAAGTGGCTGATGGAAGAAAAAGGCGTCACCGCCTTGGACGCCCACGCCCTCAACAACATCATGGTGGTGCTCATCACCGTCGTGCTGTCCTATTTCAGCCTGGTACTGGGGGAGCTGGTTCCCAAGCGCATCGCCATGAAAAAGACCGAGGCCGTGGCCAAGTTCACCTTGGGCCCGGTGTGCGCCGTAGCGGCGGTGTTCCGGCCGGTCGTCTGGCTTCTGTCCGTGTCCACCAACGGGGTCTTGCGCCTGTTCGGCATCGATCCCAAGGCCGAACAGGAGAACGTCAGCGAGGACGAGATCCTCATGATGGTGGACCTGGGCGAGGAGCGGGGGGCCATCGAGACCTCTGAAAAAGAGCTCATCGAAAATATCTTTGAGTTCAACAACACCACCGCTGAGGACGTGATGGTCCACCGCACCGACATGGTGATGGTGTGGGCCCAGGACACCAATGAGGATATCATCAACGCCATCCTGGCCTCCGGCCGCTCCCGCTTCCCCGTCTATGAGGAGGACGCGGACCACATCGTGGGGGTACTCAACACTCGGGACTTCCTGCTCAGCGCCCAGGAGGACCAGCCCAAACCCCTGGCCGAGCTGCTCCGCCCCGCTTACTTTGTGCCGGAATCTGTCCGCACTGATGTGCTGTTCCGGGATATGCAAAGCAAAAAGGTACATATGGCCATTGTGGTGGACGAGTATGGCGGCACCTCGGGCCTGGTGACCATGGAGGACCTGCTGGAGGAGATCGTGGGCAACATCTACGACGAGTTCGACCCTCTGGAGGAGAAGGACATCGAGCAGGTGGAGCCGGGGGTGTGGACAGTGTCCGGCTCCTGTGAGCTGGAGCGGATCGCCGAGGCGCTGGAGGTAGAATTTCCCGAGGAGGAGGAATCCGACACTCTGGGCGGACTGGTGTTCGCGCAGCTATCCGTCATTCCGGAGGACGGAAGCCAACTGGAGGTGGACGCCTGCGGGCTGCACATCAAGGTGCTCAATTTCACCGACCGGCGGGTTGAGCAGGCCCTGGTGTCCAAGCTGGACGGCGTCTCGGACGCGCAAAATATCGACTGACTTCGAGGCGGAACGCGCTACGTTCCGCCTCTTTTTTACCCAACTGACGCCCTCTCCGGCTGCAAAAAATCAGCATATCATGAAAAGTTTTTCCCCAAGCCTTGACATTTCCGCCCGTTTGTATATGATGTGGATGGAATCAGAAGAATCATATATGTCGTGTTTTCATGAATGGAGGAAAACAACATGAGAAAAACAAAAATTGTCTGCACCCTGGGCCCCGCTTCCGACAGCGAGGAGATCATCGAGCAGCTTATCTTATCCGGTATGGACGCCGCCCGCTTCAATTTCTCCCACGGCACCCATGAGACCCACAGCGCCCTGCTCACCCGGTTCAAGCGGGTCCGGGACAGCCTGGGCCGCCCCGTGGCCACCATTTTGGACACCAAAGGTCCCGAAATCCGCATCCGCTCCTTCGCCTGCGAGCGCATCGAGCTGAACGATGGGGACCAGTTCACCCTCACCACCCGGGACGTGGAGGGCGACGCCAAGCAGGTGTCCGTCACCTACGCCAATCTCCACAACGAGCTCCAGCCCGGTAGCCACGTGCTCATCGACGACGGGCTGGTGGACCTGGAGGTAGAGGAAATCCGCGACCGGGATATCGTCTGCCAGGTAGTGACCGGCGGCCCCCTGTCCAACCATAAGAGCATCAACATCCCCGGCGTGTCCATCGCCCTGCCCGCCCTCACCGACAAGGACAAGGACGACCTGCGCTTCGCCGCCGAGAACGACTTCGACTTCGTGGCCGCCTCCTTCGTCCGCCGGGCCTCCGACGTGGAGGAGATCCGCGCCGTCCTCAACGCCTACGGCGGCCAGGACATCGGCATCATCTCCAAGATCGAGAACGGCGAGGGTGCGGAAAACCTGGAGGCCATTGCCGCAGCGTCCGACGGTGTTATGGTGGCCCGGGGCGACCTTGGGGTGGAGATTCCCGCCTACGAGGTGCCCGTGCTCCAGAAGAAGATGATTAAATCCGCTATCCATAAGGGCAAGGCGGTCATCACCGCCACCCAGATGCTGGATTCCATGATCCGCAACCCCCGGCCCACCCGGGCCGAGGTGTCCGACGTGGCCAACGCCGTATTCGACGGCACAAGCTGCGTGATGCTGTCCGGCGAAACCGCCTCCGGCAAGTACCCGGTGGAGGCCCTCCAGACCATGGTCAGCATCGTGGAGGCCGCCGAGGGGGGCATCGATTACTGGAAGCGGTTCCGCAACGGAGTATTCGACCACACCAGCAACATCTCCGACGCCATCAGCCACACCAGTTGCCTCACCGCCATGGATCTGGGTGCCACCGCCATCCTGGCGGCTACCCAGTCCGGCTATACCGCCCGGATGATCTCCCGGTTCCGTCCGGGCTGCGCGGTGGCGGCACTCACCACCGAGGAGCGGGTGCGGCGGCAGTTGAACATCTCCTGGGGCGTAGTCCCCTTCCTGTCCGGCAGCGTGGACTCCACCGACCGGCTGTTCTCCCTGTGCGTGGACACCTCGAAAAAAGAGGGGCTGGTCCAGCCTGGGGACACAGTGGTCATCACCGCCGGCGTGCCCCTGAGCAGCAGCGGCACCACCAACCTCATCAAGGCGCAGGTCGTGAAATAATTGAGCCGAAGGGCCAGGGAGCAATCCCTGGCCTCCTTTTTTCACTGACCGCTTGCGACAGACAGATTGGAGTGCTATAATAGGAAGCAATCAATCCATTTCCGAGGAGGCATTCCTTTGAATATTTTCGATATCATGGGTCCCATTATGGTGGGTCCCTCCTCTTCCCACACCGCCGGGGCCGTCCGGATGGGCTATGTGGCCCGGAAGCTTCTAGGCTTCCAGCCCGCCCAGGCCAATATCGCCCTGCATGGCTCCTTTGCCGCCACAGGCGCGGGCCACGGCACTGATAAGGCCATTGTGGCCGGCTTGCTATCCATGAAACCGAACGATCCGGATATCTCCCGCAGCTTCCAGCTTGCCAAGGACGCCCGGCTGGACGTACATATCCAGACCGTGGACCTGCGGGATGCCCACCCCAACACCGCCGTCATGACCCTGATCGGCGAACGGGGCCGCACCGTGGTGGTCAACGCCTCCTCCTTAGGGGGCGGGCGCGTCCGGGTAAACTCCATCGACGGTATGGCGGCCACCTTCTCCGCCGATATGCCCACCCTCATTGTCCGCAACCGGGACAAGCCCGGTATTGTGGCCGAGGTGAGCACCTATCTGGCCCGGAATTCCGTGAACATCGCCAACATGCAGCTCTACCGAAATCGGCAAGAGGATCTGTCCGTCATGGTCCTGGAATGTGACCAATCGCTCACCGCCGAGATCATTGAGGATATCCAGATATTGCCCGGCGTGGTGCGCTGTATCTATTTGGATTTGGGAGAGGAGGGCTAATTATGTTTGGTTCTGTGGAGGCACTGCTGGCTGCGTCGGCGGAAAAGCCGCTGTGGCAGGCTGTTTTGGAGGATGATTGCCGGGACCGGGATGCGGTCTCCGACGCCAGCCTGACCCGTATGGGCAAACTGTGGCAGGCCATGAAACAATCCGTGTTGGACTATGATCCCACCCGGCGCTCCCCTTGCGGGCTGTCCGGCGGGCAGGGGGCGCAGATGGCCGCCCATCTCAATCCCATTTGCGGCCCCTTCCTTCAAGAGGTCATGAGCATCGCCCTGAAAATGGGAGAGCATAACGCCTGCATGGGCTGTATTGTGGCCGCCCCCACTGCCGGGGCCTGCGGCGTGCTGCCCGCGGTGCTCATCCCGCTCCAGCGCAAAGAGCGGCTCACCGACGAGCAGATGATCCGGTGCCTCTATGCGGCCGCCGGATTCGGGCAGGTCATCGCCACCCGCGCCTCCATCTCCGGCGCGGAGGGAGGCTGCCAGGCGGAGGTGGGCTCCGCCTCCGCCATGGCAGCCGCAGCCCTGGTGTCCGCCCGGGGCGGCACGCCAAAGCAGATGGCCGCCGCCTGCGCTATCGCCCTGCAAAACGTGATGGGGCTGGTGTGCGACCCGGTGGCGGGACTCGTCGAGGTCCCCTGCGTAAAACGCAACGTCATGGGGGCGGTAAACGCCCTGTCCTGCGCCGATATGGCCCTGGCGGGACTTGACGGGGGCATCCCCTGCGACGAGGTCATTGACGCCATGGGCGCCGTGGGCCGGGCTATGCCCTCCTCCCTGCGGGAGACCGGCCAGGGAGGTCTGGCCGCCACCCCCACCGGGAGGAAAATCGCAGAGAGGCGGTAAGCGTATGAACGTATTGGTCTTGGGCGGCAGCGGGCTGGCCGGGTCCGCCATGATGAAGGCGCTCCAAGCGGCGGGGCACTCTGTGTCCGGCACCTGCCGAACGCCCCGTGAGGACGGCGGAACTCCCAACTTGCTCCATTTTGATTTGGACGAGCCACAATCTATTGTACCACTGCTGGAAAACACCCGCCCGGACGTAGTGGCGTCCTGTTTGCGGGGAGATTTCACCCGCCAATTGGAAACCCACCGGCTTTTAGCGGATTTTCTGCATCAGCATTCTGGAAAGCTCATCTATCTGTCCACGGCCAACGCGTTCGACGGCGATTTATCCCGGCCCCACTACGAGGGAGACGCGCTCTGCTCGGACAGCGCCTATGGACAGTTCAAAATCGCCTGTGAGCAGCTCCTGCAAGCGCGTTTGGGCAAAAACTGCGTCATCCTGCGTCCCCCGGAGATTTGGGGCCGGGACTGCCCCAGGCTCCGGACCCTGGTCAAAAGCATCCATGAAGGAACCCCGCTCCAAACTTATGAGAACCTGTCTGTCAACTACACAATGGACACGCAAATCGCCCGGTGGACCGTTTATATTCTGGAACACGATCTTCGGGGTGTGTTCCACGTAGGTACACAGGACATATCCGATTACACCGCATTTTTAGACCGGCTGTCGGCGCAACTTGGTCTGCCCCAACCCATTTACACCGTAACGCAAAATAAAACGCCGGCTTATCAGGCTGTTTTACCTGGACGCAGTGAAATCCCGAAAGAATTGTGGCTCTCTGTCCAAAACGTGCTCCACGATCTGTCAAAAGCCCCCATAACTGTAACACTGTGAAAAAAGCGGCCCCGCCGTCAGTTGACAGCGGGGCCATTTTTTGGTATGGTATCCTTTACAAATCAGAAATGTGCCTCACAGTTTTTTCAGGTCCGACATCACGCTGTTGATCATCATGCCCGGCACCCAACCGGCCATGAAGTCCCGAAGCTGCTCCAAGGTCACCGTCCGGGCGGCCCCTTTCACCGGGTGCTTGGCCAGCATGGGGATGCGCTTCTGGAACACCCCCCGGCTCTTTGGATTGTCCCACAACTCGCCCAGCGTGATTTGATCGTTACGTAAGTCCATAAAAAATCACCTCCAGAAACATACTATGCGCCAGGGGGTGCGGGCTGACATCAATTGTTTGACAAAGCCGGCACAGCGTACAGGAAAGGAGCGCACTATGTCAAAGCAGAAAAAGAAGAGGCTGAAAGGACAAGAGTGGCGGCACATTGAAAACAAAAAGCTGGTCTACACCGTCTATTTTGTGCTGCGGCTGTCGGTGGTGGGTATGCTGATTGCCCAGTTCTTCAATCAGAACTATGAGAACGTGCTGCTGTGCGTCCTCACCCTGGTGCTGTTTATGCTGCCCTCCGCCTTTGAACGGCGGCTGCACATCGACCTGCCGGACACCCTGGAGATCATCATCCTGTTGTTCATCTACGCAGCCGAAATTCTGGGAGAGATTCAGTCTTATTACACCAATTTTCCCGGCTGGGACACCATGCTCCACACCATGAACGGCTTCCTCTGCGCCGCCATCGGTTTCGCCCTGGTGGACATCCTCAACCGGGAGGAATCGGTGTCCCTTCACCTGTCCCCCTTCTTCATGGCGGTCACCGCCTTCTGCTTCTCCATGACCATCGGCGTACTGTGGGAGTTCTTCGAGTTTTCCATGGACCAGTTCCTGCTGTTCGACATGCAGAAGGACACCGTCGTCAACACCATCTCCACTGTCAACCTGGACCCCAACCGGGGCACCACCGCCGTCGTCGTCAAGGGTATCCAGGACATAATTTTGGTTTTGGACGACGGCTCCCAGATGCCCTTGGGACTGGGGGGCTATCTGGACCTGGGCATCATCGACACCATGAAGGACCTGTTCGTCAACTTCATCGGCGCGGTGGTGTTCTCCATCATCGGCTATTTCTATGTGCAGGGCCGTGGTAAGGGAAATTTTGCCACCCGGTTTATCCCACGGTTCCAGCGCAAGCCCGCCGCACTGGCCAAAAAAAGTCAGGATATCCAAAAACAGGATACGGCCCCGGAACAAAAGCCAGAATAGCCGTCCTGGCTTCGGGGTATACTTCCCTTTGTATTCCCGACATCAGGATACAAGGAGGAATCGACCATGATCAACCAGACCAATCCCAGTATCAAGTGTACCGTGAACAGTTGCGCCCACCACAAGGACCAACGCTGCACCCTGAACGAGATTCAGGTGGGCCACTGCCAGAACAGCGTGTGCGACTGCAAGGAGACCGAGTGCGCCTCCTTCAAGCTGGGCGACCACGGCACCAATTGTGGTTGTCGATAACCGCGGCAACGAAACGGGGAGGGCAAAGGCCCTTCCCGTTTCTTCATGAAAACAGCATAAAACGAGGCCAAAAACCACCTGAACTTTGGCTGAGTGGTGAAATTTGCCCGGTTTCAAACTTTTACATTGACAAATTTGGTTTAAAGCATTATTATATTCTCAATACGCAAAAACATGCGATGATCAGGCCAGTAATCCCCACGCGCAAGCCCAGAGAGAAGGCGGTCGGTGCGAGCTTTCGTGAGCGAGGCGGATGAACGTCCCCTGTGAGCAGTCCGGCTGAACGAGCAGTCCAGTAGGCCGGGACGGTAGCCCGCCGTTACCGGGTCTTGAGCGTCCCCTACGGGGGAAATTTAGGTGGTACCGCGGAGCGTGGCTTCGTCCTATTTTCGGACGGGTCGCGCTCTTCTTCATTTCCCATAAGGAGGTTCCAAATATGTTGATGAGAGGGTCCCAGATCGTGATGGAATGCCTGCTGGAGCAGGGCGTGGACACGGTGTTCGGCTATCCCGGCGGCACCATTTTGAACATTTACGACGAGTTCGAGCTCCACGGCTACAACCAGAAGATTCACCACTACCTCACCGCCCACGAGCAGGGCGCGTCCCACGCCGCCGACGGCTATGCCCGGTCCACCGGAAGGGTGGGCGTGTGTTTTGCCACCTCCGGACCCGGGGCGACCAACCTGGTTACCGGCATCGCCACCGCCTATTATGACTCCTCGCCTGTGGTGTTCCTCACCGTAAACGTGGCTGACAGCCTCATGGGCAAGGACACCTTTCAGGAGGTGGACATCACCGGTATCACCATGCCCATCACCAAGTGCAATTTCCTGGTGAAGGATGTGAACGAGCTGGCGGATGTGATTCGAGAGGCCTTTGCCATCGCCCGCTCCGGCCGCCCCGGCCCGGTGCTCATTGACATCACCAAAAATGTCACCGCTGCAGAGGCGGAATATGAGTACCTCCCCGTCTCCGAGCACCCCAATCATGGGCGGCTGGCCACCCTGCTGCACCGGTCCAACCGGGAAATCAAAATCCCCGAACCCAACCGGGAGGACATCGACAAGCTGTTGGAGCTGATCGCCCAGTCCCAGCGTCCCATGGTGCTGGTGGGGGGCGGCGTGATCCGCTCCAAGGGCGCGGTGCCCAAGTTCCGCAAGTTCATTGAGACGCTGGACGCCCCCGTGGGCTCCACCATCATGGGCGGCGGGGCCTGCCCCGGCAACCACCCCCTGTTCACCGGCATGGTGGGCATGCACGGCTCCCACGCCTCCAACATGGCCACCGCCGAGTGCGATTTGCTCATCGCCATCGGCTGCCGGTTCTCCGACCGGGTGGCCACCGACCCACCCTCCTTCGCCAAAAACGCCAAGATCGTCCACATCGACATCGACCGGGCGGAGATCGACAAGAACGTCCAGACCTACCACCACATCATCGGCGACGCGAGACGGGTACTGGAGCTGCTCAATGAGAAGCTCCCCCAGCACGATTTCACCGTCTGGAAGTCCCAGGTGTTTGCCCGCAAGGAGCTGCCGCTGAAAAAAGACAACATCCTCCATGCCCATGAAATTTTGGAGACCATCTCCGACCTGACGGACGGCGACGCCATCATCGCCACCGACGTGGGTCAGCACCAGATGTGGTCCTGCCAGTATTACCACTTCTCCCGGCCCGGACAGCTCCTCACCAGCGGCGGCTTCGGCACCATGGGCTTCGGCCTGGGGGCCGCCATGGGCGCCAAGGTGGGCAACCCGGACAAGGTGGTGGTCCACTGCACTGGCGACGGTTGCTTCCGTATGAACTGCCACGAGCTGGCCACGGTGGAGCACTACAATCTCCCCGTCATCACCGTCATTTTCGACAACCGTACCTTGGGCATGGTTCGTCAGTGGCAAAACCTGATCTACGACAAGCGGTTCTCCCAGACCACTCTGGACCGGGGGCCGGATTTTGTCAAGCTGGCGGAGGCCTATGGCCTGAAGGGCTTCCGGGCCAAAAACCAGCAAGAATTCGCCGATGCCTTTAAGCAGGCGCTGGCGGCGGGCTGCGGCTGCGTCATCGATTGTGCCATCGACATCGACGCCATGGTCCACCCCATGGTCAGCGGCGGCACCCCCGTCACCGATTTCCTGCTTCATTAAGGAGGGAGAAATGCCATGAATACCACCATGAAACGCCACACCCTGTCTGTGCTGGTGGAGAACTCCGCCGGCGTGCTTAGCCAGGTGTCCCGGCTGTTCTCCCGGAAGGGCTACAACATCGAGTCCCTGGCGGTGGGTACCACCGACGACCCCGAGGTATCCCGCATCACCATCGAGCTGTTGTGCGGCGAGCAGCAGATCAACCAGATCATCAACCAGCTCCGCAAGCAGTTCTCCGTTTACTCTGTGCGCCTGTTACCCCCGGAGCAGTCCATCCGCCGGGAGCTGGTGCTCATCAAGGTGAAAGCGGAGAGCCGGGAGGTGCGCAACGAGGTCATCCAGATCGCCAACATCTTCCGGGCCTCCATCATCGACGTGTCCACCCAAAGCCTGACCCTGGCCATCATCGGCCAGGAGTCTAAGGACGACGCCCTGGAGAAGCTGCTGGCCGAGTTCGGCATTCTGGAGCTGGTGCGCACCGGCATGGTGGCCCTGGAGCGTGGCGAGGCCACCATCCGCAACAACTCCGGCAACAAGGTCCGGGATGAGTTCGACCTGGGCAAGAATATCCTGTAAATCATGTTGAAATTGTATCACAGTTATCATTCTTTTCTGCGGCACTGTGATATGATATTTTGCAAAGCAGTTATCCATTGAATTCAATTTATCATATACGAGGAGTGTTTTACCATGGCAAAAATGTATTATGAGAAGGATTGCGACCTCAGCTACCTGAAGGGCAAAAAGATCGCCATCATCGGCTACGGCTCCCAGGGCCACGCCCACGCACTGAACCTGAAGGACTCCGGCTGTGACGTGTGCGTCGGCCTGCGGGAGGGCTCCAAGAACTGGGCCAACGCCGAGGCTGCGGGCCTGGCGGTCAAGACCGTCCCCGCCGCCGCCCAGTGGGCGGACATCGTGATGATGCTCATCAACGATGAGGTCCAGGCCGAGGTTTACAAAAAGGACATCGCTCCCTACATGACTGAGGGCAAGGCCCTGGCCTTTGCCCACGGCTTCAATATCCGCTACCAGCAGATCGTCCCCCCCGCCGGGGTAGACGTCTTCATGGCCGCCCCCAAGGGCCCTGGCCACACCGTGCGCTCCACCTATGTCGCCGGTAAGGGCGTGCCCTGCCTGGTGGCTGTGGAGCAGGACGCCACCGGCCACGCCTGCCAGATCGCCCTGGCTTACATCGCGGGCATCGGCGGCGCCCGGGCAGGCGTGATGGAGACCACCTTCCACGACGAGACCGAAACCGACCTGTTCGGCGAGCAGACCGTGCTGTGCGGCGGCGTGGTGGACCTGATGCGCTGCGGCTTCGAGGTGCTGGTGGAAGCCGGTTACGAGCCCGAGAACGCTTACTTCGAGTGCATCCACGAGATGAAGCTCATCATCGACCTCATCAACAAGGGCGGCGTGGCGGCCATGAACTACTCCATCTCCGACACCGCCGAGTTTGGCGAGTATGTCAGCGGCCCCCGGGTCATCCCCCACGAGGAGACCAAGGAGCGGATGCGCGCGGTACTCTCCGACATCCAGGACGGCACCTTCGCGGGCAAGTGGATTGCCGAGAACAAAAACGGCCGCACCTTCTTCAACTCCAAGCGGGCCCATCTGAAAAAGCACCAGATGGAGATCGTGGGCGGCGAGCTGCGCAAGAACATGATCTGGGGCGGCGACTCCGATCTGGACACCGCGTCCAACTAAAAAGCACAAAGAGCCCCCCGGCCCTAGGCCGGGGGGTTATTATTTGGAATATAAACCAGCACATCTTCCACCTTACAGTCCAACATTGTGCAAATATCGTCCAAGGTTGCCGTGGAAATATTGCGGTCATGCTTCAAGGAATCCAATGTCCCTTTGCTGAAATTGTATTCTTTAATCAGCGTATAGGTCGTGATGTTTTTTCTGCGCATCGTTTCCCACAGCGGGCGATAAGAAATCACAAGAAGCCCCCCTTGCGATTTCTATTATATTTTGTGGAACTGCTATTGAATATTCCCGAGATGTCGGGCATAATGTAATGGGGGTGTTACAATGAAATTAACTGTCACAGAAGAATTATTCGTCTATACTGTTGGTCAAGAAGCTCTGAGGTATATTCATAGTGAGCCTCTCGCTCTATCAATAGAATCTCAAGCACTTCAGATTCTCTCGGAAATTAAGCTCATTCTTGATGACCAAACACTGAATGACCGTGAATGTTTTCATCGCATTGACGCCATTGTAAATACATTTCATACCCACGGCATCCGGACCTCCCGCCACGACTGGGGTTAGCACAAAAAAGGGCTTGATATCCCTCCCCAGATCAAATATAATATTTGTATGACATTTGAGGAGGAAACTGCCATGCTGACCAACGAATTTCACGGCCTTACCCTCTCTCGCCTGGGCTTCGGCACCATGCGTATGCCCCTGATCCTCGGACACCCCGACGATTCCGCCGTGGACGAGAAGCAGGTGGACGAGATGGTGGACTACGCCCTGGCCCATGGGATTAACTACTTCGACACCGCCCATCCCTACCACGGCGGGCTGTCCGAGCGGATCATCGGCCGCTCCCTGGCCCGTTACCCCCGGGAGAGCTGGTACTTAGCTGACAAATACCCCGGTCACCAGATCGCCAGTAGCTATAACCCCGCCACCATCTTTGAGGAGCAGCTTGGAAAATGCGGCGTGGACTACTTCGACTTCTACCTGCTTCACAACGTGTATGAAAACTCTATCCAGGTGTACAAGGACCCGAAATGGGGCATCGTGGACTATTTTGTGGAGCAGCGGCGGTTGGGGCGCATCAAACACTTGGGCTTCTCCTGCCACGGTAGCGTGGACGTCCTGCGGGACTTTCTGGACTACTGCGGGGACCAGATGGAGTTCTGCCAGCTCCAGTTGAACTACCTGGACTGGACCCTCCAGAACGGGAAGGAGAAATACGACCTGCTCACCGACCGGGGGATTGCAGTCTGGGTCATGGAGCCCATCCGGGGCGGGCGGCTGGCCAGGCTGTCCACCTCTGAACTGGAGACGCTGCGCCGGTTCCGCCCGGACGAGAGCGCCGCGGCCTGGGCCCTTCGGTTCCTCCAGGGGTTGCCCAACGTGAAGATGATCCTCAGCGGCATGTCCAATTTACCGCAAATGGTGGAAAACGTGGCCACCTTTACCGAGGACAAGCCCCTCACTGCGGAGGAGCGCTCCGCCCTGCTGGACCTGGCGGAGGGCATGAAGGACTCCATCCCCTGCACCGCCTGCCGCTACTGCTGCGCCGGCTGTCCCATGGGGCTGGATATCCCCGCCATGATTGCCGCCTGCAACGAGGCCCGGTTCGCCCTCAACTCCAACATCCGCATGCGCTTCGACGCCCTGCCGGAGGATAAACGTCCCGCCGCCTGCATCGCCTGCGGCAAATGCTCCCGCACCTGTCCCCAGGGCATCGACGTTCCCGCGGCGCTGAAGGAACTGGCCCAAGTCATGGAGAAGCTCCCCGACTGGGCCCAGATCTGCAAGGAGCGGGAGGAAGCCGCCCGGCGGAACCGAGGGTAAACCAGGCCCGCGCCCTTGGAATACCACAGTACATGTAACCCCCCTCAATCCTTGAAGTTCAAGGACTGAGGGGGCCTTTTTATGTTCTTTCAACTCCTTGGCACAGCCGCCTATTCAAACTCCTTGCTGGGTATCATATTCTAACGGATTTTGCTTTACAAATAGGATACCTTGTTCTTTTGATGACTTGATATATCCATATGATCCAGCCTATACGATTGGCTGGCGTCAAATTGTTATCAGAAGTGATACTGGCAGCCCAAGCACCCCCATCTCAGTTTCAATCAATTCCCCAAACCAAAACAGCCGAGTTATATCGATACAAAGCCAATTCATATAGCGGGGTATTTGTCAACCCACAGCTCTCCAACCAATCCAATGCCAATTCATAATAGGAGGCCACAACGACAGCTTTCATACCGGAGTGGTTATTAACCGCCCAATTACAATCACCCTTTTTAATTTCCAATAGCGCCGTATCAAAGATGCCATCTATGATTTGTGCATTCGCCCCATAGGTACGCTGTGCTTCCAGTTCAGCGAGCTGGTATACGTCGGGGTCAAGGCCCATCATAATATCCCCAGGGCCAAAAAATTCACTGTCAGGAGGGCCGTCATATATGCCGTCCTCGTCATCGTATATGCTGACGAAAGAGCCGGTGACTTCACTGCCGCTGGATTCCTCGTAATCCGGCCCATGATACGAGGTGTCAATGGCCCACATGTATTCGTTGTCAATTCCGGTGATGCAGTAGTCCGTCGGACTGTTGATGGATATCCAGAAAGTAAACATGTACTCGTGCGTCCCCAGCTCTTCTTCGTCATAACCGCGGGTTTCGATCACCTTGACGGAATACTCGCTGTCCGATGTGCCGCTCTTCTCAACAAGCTGGAATGTCAGGTCGCTTGTGAAGCTGTGGGAACTGCACAAAATCTCACCCGGCTCTTCCAGCGTCTTGAATAAATCCTTATTGCCGTCCATCAGCAGCATCAAGTCGGAAGAAGGCGCGCCATACCTGATAAGAGAGGCGTATTCAAAAAACATGTTCACAATTTCCTCACACTGGGCATCACTTGTGCCGCCGCTCAGCGCCTTTAAGCCCGATTTTCCGCCCTCCGGCCCGGATGGCGCGCCATCCCCGGCGGGGGCCTCACTGTCAGACAGTCTCAAAGAGCTTGTAAGGGCTTCGCAGAACGCGGTAAAAGCCTCCTGGCCCACACTTTCGGGTACGATAATTTGCAAATCAACCCTGATAAGATCGTTGAGCACCCCAAAGCTGCCGTAATTTTTATACTGATAGTACATCTGCGGATCATTCTCGCTTCCGAACAGCACCTCCTTCCCGACGTAGTAAAATCCGTAGCTGTCCGGCGTGGAAAAGCTGTCCAGCAGCTCAAACGGATCAAACTCGCCGCTCTCCTTCCTTGCGGCGATCGCGGCGGCAACATCAAGGCTTTGATAATCCTCATACAGAACGGTACTATCCACCCCTGCCAACGCGGCAAGCGCCTCACTGTCCTTTAAGGAGGCGATACGCGAACAATGAAAATAGACTGTCCAGTCTCCCCCAACTACAGAAAAACTCACTTCGTCATCTGAAATAACGCGGGATTCCACGTCGTCTCCAAAGTCGGCGGGGCAGTCAAACTGGAGTCCGAACATTGGTATTTCGTAAGTTTGATATTCCGTCCCGCTCTCCTCGGGCGCAGCTTCCGAAACAGCAGCGCTCTAATCCACAGGCGAGGAGGAATCCGGCTTTGGCTCCCGGGAAGAGGACTGCTTGGCGCAGGCGGCCAGAGAAAGGAGCAAAGTGATGGATAATATGGTACATGAAAATCTTTTCAGTGTGTCTTTCATAAAAGCGTTCACCCCAAAAACTCATTCAAATTCCACCGTCCCCGGCGGCTTGGAGGTGATATCGTACAGCACCCGGTTGACTCCCTTGACCTCGTTTACGATGCGGGTGCTCACCCGGTCCAGCAGCTCGAACGGAATCCGCGCCCAGTCCGCCGTCATAAAGTCGGCGGTGGTCACCGCCCGCAGGGCTATGGCGTAGTCATAGGTCCGGCCGTCCCCCATCACCCCCACGGAGCGCATGTTGGTCAGGGCGGCAAAGAACTGGCTCAGGTTCTTCTCCTCCCCTGCCTTGGCCATCTCCTCCCGGAAGATGGCGTCCGCCTCCCGGAGAATGTCCAACTTGCCCTTTGTCACCTCGCCGATCACCCGGATGGCAAGCCCCGGCCCCGGGAAGGGCTGGCGCATGACCAGGTATTCAGGCAACCCCAGCTCCCGGCCCAGTTGGCGTACCTCGTCCTTGAACAGCAGCCGCAGAGGCTCCACGATCTCCTTGAAGTCCACGTAGTCCGGCAGCCCGCCCACGTTGTGGTGGCTCTTGATGACGGCGGCGTTCCCCACCCCGGACTCGATGACGTCCGGATAGATGGTGCCCTGCGCCAGATAGTCCACGGCTCCCACCTTTCCGGCCTCTTCTTCAAATACCCGGATGAATTCCTCGCCGATGATCTTCCGCTTCCGTTCCGGGTCGTCCACCCCGGCCAGCTTGGCCAGGAACCGCTCCCCGGCGTCCACCCGGATAAAGTTCATCGCCCATTTGGAGAACGCAGCCTCCACCTCGTCCCCCTCATTTTTGCGCATGAGGCCGTGGTCCACAAACACGCAGGTGAGCTGCTCCCCCACCGCTTCGGCCAGCAGCGCCGCCGCTACGGAGGAGTCCACCCCGCCGCTGAGGGCCAGCAGCACTCTGCCGTCCCCGATCTTCTCCCGCAGGGACGCCACCGCCGAGCGCTTGTAGTCCTCCATGGTCCAGTCGCCTGCGGCATGGCATACCTCATACAGGAAATTGCGCAGTATCTCCCCGCCGTACCGGGTGTGCTCCACCTCCGGGTGGAACTGCACGCCGTAAAATCCCCGCGTCTCGTCGGCAATGGCCACGTTGGGGCAGGCGTCGGACCGGGCCGCCAGCGTGAAGCCCTCGGGCACCTTCTCCATGTAGTCCCCGTGGCTCATCCAGGTGACGCTGGTCTCGGGCAAACCCTGGAACAGCTTGCACCCCGTCTCAAAATAAGTGGCGGTTTTGCCGTATTCCCGGGCGGAGTCGTCCTGGGCGGCGGTGACCCGTCCCCCCAAGGTGTGGGCCATCAACTGACAGCCGTAGCAAATACCCAGGATGGGCACGCCCCAGGTGAAAACAGCCGGGTCCACGTGGGGGGAATCCTCCAGGTACACAGAATTGGGTCCTCCGGTAAAAATGATACCGATGGGGTCCATGGCCCGCAGCTCGTCCAGCGGGGTGGTATACGGCTTGACCTCGCAGTAAACGCCGTGGTCCCGCACCCGGCGGGCGATGAGCTGATTGTACTGCCCGCCGAAATCCAGGACGATCACAAGCTGATGCTTCATGACGCTCTCTCCTTTTCCTCTCCGGCCCCGCCGGAGTTTATCTTTTTACAGCCACAAAACGTCGTCCAGCTCCCCGTTCCGGAACACAACGCGCCCCTCATGCTTTTCCTGGTCCCGCACGGGGAGGAAGGGGTCCAGCACCGTCACCCGTTTGCCGCACCCAAGACAGCGGTACTGAATGGTGCCGCAGGCATACATGCCGGGGGGAATATCCGCTTTTTGATCCACTATGTACAGGTTCTCCTGGTAAAACTCCGGGTCCGTGTGCTCCACGTAGTGGCCCACGCTCACGCCGGGCAGGGCGAAGAGCTGCCTGCGCACCTCCTCTAGCTCCCGCTTGCATTCCTTGCACCAGTCCGGCTGGTTCCGCCTCAAAAAGTTTCCCAATGCCCCCATTTCAAACACCTGCCTTTTGCTGCCGGGCCTGGTCCAGCACCTGCACCCACAAATCCGCCTTGGAGATGCCCTCCAGCACCTTGTCGTCGTTCAGTTTCCACCGCTGGTTGGAGACAAAGGTATTCACCCGTACCTTAGCGCCGTCCACCTCGAATAAAAAGCTCACCCGGCTGGTGCCCCGGAGCACACCGCGCCCACCCACGCCGTCGTCCGCCCACACCCGAGTCACCCGGCCGGCGGGTATCACATAAAGCGCGAAGGGGTTCCAGAAAAACAGCAGCGCCACCTTGGCTTGCCTGGCATCCACCGACACCACGCAGCCATCGCTGTAGAATATCTGGCGGCGGTCTACGCCCGCCCCGTCCAACTGCTTGAGCATCCGTTTTTTCGCGAAAAAATATACGATTCTGCCGCCGAAAACCCACAGCAGGACAGCCACAATGAAGGAGCACATGTTGAACATCACCGCCCCTATTTCGCCGTCCTCGTAAACGGTGTAGCCAATCCACAGGCCCAGCGCCATCAAGGCTGCGGGCATCAGGATGTATGCCAGCAAGTATCCATAATTGACCTTTTTTACCTGGTCCGTTTTCACGCGATTCGCTCCCCTTCTCTGGATTGGAATTGCGCTCCATCCGGAGCGGCTCAGGCGCAGGTTATTCCCATCGGTTCCCCCGCTCTTTTTTGGGGGTGAAGAAGTAGGGGAACAGCCCCAGCTTTGCCCCCAGGGAGTGGAAAATGGGGAAGCATACGGCGATGGTAACCGCATGGACCAAGCCGGTCCAGATGCTGGTATACTCATCCTCGTAGATGAGCCCCCCCGTCCCCGACATATCTACATAGAAGTCGGTGCGGCTTAAGGGGGCGCGTCCCTGAATCTGCTTCAGGAAATCCGGTCTGGCACTCAAGTCCTCGAACACCACCCGGCCCACCGGCAGGATATGGTCGCTGCCGTAGTAGTCCTCCCCTGTCCGGATGTTCTGCCGATTGATGATGGCCGCCACAAACTCCCCCGAGGGAAGCATCAGTTCCTCCGCCACCCGTTCTCCAAACATGGCTGAGCCGTTGTTATAATACTTGATGCCGGGAGACACCACCGTAAAGACGTCATGGCTGAGCAGGTCGTCCACGCTCTGGGCGCGGAACACATCCTCCCCCGCAGGGCCTCCCACATTGTTCTCCGCGATGGTGTTTTTCTCCACATACCCCTCATAAAGCACGGGCAGGACCAACCTGGTCAACTGCGCCGTGCCTAAGCTGACCACAAAACCCAGCAGGATGCAAATTACAATATCGCTGCGCAGATGGACATAGCGCCGCATAGGACTTCCCCCTATTTAGAATCAGATTTTCGTGATGTCAATGGCCTGGAGGTCCCGGCTTCTGCCCTGCTGGCGGGCGGTGAGCAGCGCCCGGGCGGTGTCGATGGCGGTGACGCAGCCCACGGAGTGTTCCACAGCAGCCCGGCGGATTTTGAAGCCGTCGGTATCCTGCTTCCTCCCCCGGGTGGGAGTGTTGATGACCAGGTCGATGGTGCCTGATGCGATCATGTCCATGATATTAGGGTGCCGCTCGGACACGCGGGCCACCTGGGTACACGGCACGCCCGCCTTTTCCAGGAAGCGGCAGGTGCCCTCGGTGGCCAGTATCTCCACCCCCAGGTCGGCAAACCCCCGGGCAATGCCGGATGCCTCCCCCTTATCCTCGTCGTTCACCGTCAGGATAATGCGCCCGCCCTTCTTGGGCGCCCGCATATTGGCCCCCTTGAACGCCTTTAACAGCGCCTGGGAGAAGGACTCCGCAATGCCCAGCACCTCGCCGGTGGACTTCATCTCCGGCCCCAGACCGGTATCCACGTCCGCCAGCTTCTCAAAGGAGAACACGGGCATTTTCACGGCATAATAATCCGCCTCTTTGTAAATCCCGGTGCCGTAGCCCAAGTCCTTCAGCTTGCCCCCCAGCATCACCTTGGTGGCCAAATCAATGATGGGCACGCCGGTGACCTTGGAGATATAGGGGATGGTGCGGGAGGACCGGGGGTTCACCTCAATGACGTACACCTGGTCGTCATAGATGATGAACTGGATGTTGATGAGGCCGATAACTCCCAGCGCCTTGGCCAGGTCGTGGGTGTAGCGCTCGATGGTCTTTTTGTGCTTGTCCTCCACGTGGATGGAGGGATAGACGGAGATGGAGTCCCCGGAGTGGACGCCCGCCCGCTCCACGTGCTCCATAATGCCGGGGATGAGCAGGTCCTCCCCGTCGAACACGCCGTCCACCTCCACCTCGCGGCCCATCAGGTACTTGTCGATGAGGATGGGGTGCTCCTGGACCGTGAGATTGATGATACGCATGAAGTCGGTGATGTTGCGGTCGTTGTAGGCGATTTCCATACCCTGGCCCCCCAGCACGTAGGAGGGGCGCACCAGCACAGGGTAGCCGATCTCGTTGGCCGCTTTCAAAGCCTCCTCGGTGGTGAACACCGTCCGGCCCTTGGCCCGGGGGATATGGCACAGGTTCAGAATTTCGTCGAATCGCTCCCGGTCCTCGGCGGCGTCCACGCCGTCGGAGGAGGTGCCCAGGATGGGCACGCCCATGTCGGCGAGGGCCTTGGCCAGTTTGATGGCGGTCTGCCCGCCGAACTGGACCACCGCCCCCCAGGGCTTCTCCTGCTCCACGATGTTCTGCACGTCCTCGGCGGTGAGGGGCTCGAAGTACAGCTTATCCGCCACGTCGAAGTCGGTGGACACCGTCTCGGGGTTGTTGTTGACGATGATCGTCTCATAACCCAGCCGTTTCAACGCCCACACGGAATGGACAGAGCAGTAATCAAACTCGATGCCCTGGCCGATGCGGATGGGTCCGGAGCCCAGCACCAGCACCTTTTTCCGGCCCGAATCCCCGGTGTCCGCCTCGTTCTCTCCGTCGTAGGAGGAGTAATAATAGGGCGTTTCCGCGTCAAACTCGGCGGCGCAGGTGTCCACCATCTTGAAGGATGGCACGATGCCGTACCGCTCCCGCAGGGCCTTTACGTCCTTCTGTTCCATACCGCACAGCCAGCCGATATAGCTGTCGGCGAAGCACATCTCCTTGGCGCGGCGCAGGGCGTCGGCGTCCGGCTCCCCCTTGCACATGATGAGGGCCTGCTCCATGTCGATGATGTTTTTGAACCGGTTCAGGAACCAGATGTCCATCCGGGTGATGGAGTTGATCTTTTTGGGAGACACACCCCGGCGGATGGCCTCCGCCACCACGAACAGCCGCTCGTCGTCCACATTCACCAGCAGGTCTTCAATTTCATCGGTATAGTACTCGTCCAGCTTGGGAAGGCGCAGTGCGCGCACGTTCAGCTCCAGGGAACGGATGGCCTTCATCAGCGCCCCCTCGAAGGAGTTGGCGATAGCCATAACCTCGCCGGTGGCCTTCATCTGGGTGCCCAGGGTGCGGCTGGCGGTGGTGAACTTGTCAAAGGGCAGGCGGGGAATTTTTAGCACGCAGTAGTCCAAGGTAGGCTCGAAACAGGCGGTGGTTTTCCCTGTGACAGCGTTGGGAATCTCATCCAAAGTATAACCCAGCGCAATCTTGGCCGCAACCTTTGCGATGGGATAGCCCGTGGCCTTAGAGGCCAGCGCAGAGGAACGGCTCACACGGGGGTTGACCTCGATGACGGCATACTCATAGGAATCGGGATTCAGGGCAAACTGGCAGTTGCAGCCCCCCTCGATGCCCAGAGCGGTGATGATATCCAAGGCAGCGGAGCGCAGCATCTGATACTCCCGGTTGGCCAGGGTCTGAGTGGGAGCCACCACGATGGAGTCGCCGGTGTGGACCCCCACAGGGTCCAAATTTTCCATGGAGCAAATTTGGATGACGTTCCCGGCGGAGTCCCGCATTACCTCAAACTCGATTTCCTTCCACCCGGCGATACACCGCTCGATGAGCACCTGGCCCACCCGGCTCAGGTGGATGCCCCGGTCGGCGATCTCCCGGAGGGAGGGTTCGTCGTAGGCGATGCCGCCGCCGGTGCCGCCCAGAGTGTAGGCGGGCCGGACAATGACGGGATATCCGATCTGCTCGGCAAAGGCCACGGCCCCGTCCACGCTCTCCACCACATCGGAGGTGACGCAGGGCTGATTGATGGACTCCATGCAGTCCTTGAAGCCCTGGCGGTCCTCCGCCTTGTGAATGGACTCGGGGCTGGTGCCCAGCAGGCGCACACCGTATTTCTCCAAAGTCCCGTTTTCATGGAGGGCCATGGCCAGGTTCAGCCCCGTCTGCCCGCCCAGGGTGGGCAGGACGGAATCGGGCCGCTCCATCTGGATGATCTGGGTGACGCTGTCCACGTTCAGCGGCTCGATGTACACATGGTCGGCGATGTCCTTGTCCGTCATGATGGTGGCGGGGTTGGAGTTGACCAGCACCACCTCCACGCCCTCCTCCTTCAGAGCGCGGCAGGCCTGGGTGCCGGCGTAGTCGAACTCGGCGGCCTGGCCGATGACGATGGGGCCGGAGCCCAGCACCAGGACTTTTTTGATATTCGGGTCCTTAGGCATTGCGGCCACCTCCCATGCTGGCAATGAAGCGGTCGAACAAGTATTCCGTGTCCTCCGGGCCGGGGCTGGCCTCGGGGTGGAACTGGACGGTAAAGCAGTTGGGCCGCTTGTATTTCAGCCCCTCCACCGTGTTATCGTTGACGTTGACGTGGGACACCTGGGCCACCGCCGGGTCCACCGTGTCCGCGTCCACCACGTAGCCGTGGTTCTGACTGGTAATGAAGCAGCGGCCCGTCTCCAGGTCCTTCACCGGGTGGTTGCCGCCCCGGTGGCCGAACACCATTTTGTGGGTTTTCGCGCCGGTGGCCAGAGCCAGAAGCTGGTGCCCCAGGCACACGGCAAACATTGGGATGTTGGACTCGTGCAGCGCCCGGACCTCCCGGATGATGTCCACATTGTCCGCCGGGTCGCCGGGGCCGTTGGACAGCATCACGCCGTCATAGGGCGCGCCCACCTGCTCACCCCGCAGAATTTCCGCCGCCGGAGTGTGGGCCGGGAACACCGTCACCTCACAGCCCCGTTTCCGCAGGCACTCAATCATGTTCTGTTTGACGCCGTAATCCATCAGCGCCACCCGGTAATTCAGGTCCCCAACAGGGGCATATACCTGGACCTGCTCCCGGGTCACCCGCTCCACGGTGCCGGACACCCGGTAGGCCGCCAGCTTGTCCAGCACCTCCCGGATATGAAAATGCTCCGCGCAGGTGATCATGCCGTTCATGGTCCCTTGGCTGCGGAGAAGCTTGGTCAGGGCGCGGGTGTCCACTCCCTCAATGCCCACAATATCATGTTCACGCAAATAATTGCCCAGACTGTCCTCACAGCGGAAATTGCTGCCCACCGGGGACAGACGGCGCACCACCAGCGCCTCCGCCCAAGGCCGGACGGACTCGTTGTCCTCTTGGTTCACGCCGTAGTTGCCTATGAGGGGATAGGACATTACAACGCCCTGGCCCGCATAGGACGGATCGGTCAAAATCTCCTGGTAGCCGGTCATGGAGGTGTTGAACACCATCTCGCACACCCGGTCCCCCATGGCGCCGATAGCGTCCCCGCGGAACACCGCGCCGTTGGCCAAAATCAAAGTCGCTTTCAAGCCTGCATCCCACCTTCTATTTACTTCGTCTATTTTACCGATATTACCCTCAAAAATCAAGAATATCTCAACCGCTTTTTGCCGTTCTTACGAAAATTGGAGTTTTGGACAAACCGGTGGCATATCCATCCCATCTCAAGGGCAAAATGACGTCGTCGCAAAGTCCGCTTAATTTGTTTCCGCCTAGCGGCTAAAACGGCCTTCGCTCCCTTACTCCTCCTCGCCCCACAAAACCAAAAAACGGTTTTGCGGGGGCCCCTTTTTTGCCTAATTTCCCAGAAACGAGGTGTTTTTGTGTTCGTAGTACTCATACGCACCGTGGTACTTTATCTCTTCATCATCGCAGGCATCCGGCTGCTGGGTAAGCACCAGATCGGCGAACTGGAGCCCTCCGAGTTGGTGCTCACCCTCATCATCGCCGACTTGGCCTCCGTCCCCATGCAGGACAACGGCATTCCCCTGCTGTCCGGACTGATCCCCATCGTAGTGCTGCTGGCGCTGTCCTCCATCATCTCCGTGCTGTGTACCCGGTCCATTAAATTCCGGACCTTGCTGTGCGGCAAGCCCTCTATCATTGTGGAGAACGGGCAGGTCATGGAGGCTGAGCTGAAGAAGAACCGCCTCACCTTGGACGAGTTGATGGAGGAGCTGCGTATCCAGGGCTATGCCGACTTCAAGTCCATCAAGTTCGCATTGCTTGAGACCAACGGCCAGTTGTCGGTACTGCCCTACGCCGCTGAAAAGCCGGTCACCGCCGCCCAGATGGGCGTGACCACCCAGGAGACCGGACTTCCCGTGGTGCTCGTCAGCGACGGCCGGCTGCTGGAGCACAACCTGAAGGAGGCGGGCTACGAAGACGTCTGGCTGGAAAAGCAGCTTGCCGCCCACGGGCTCCACTCCTTCCGGCAGGCGTTTTTGCTCACTGTAGACGAGGTCGGCAATACCTACTGTGTTCCCAGAAAGGAGGCAAAATCATGAGGCGTCTGTATGTCTCCGTCGGGCTGATCGCCCTGATGGCGGCGCTGTCCGGGCTTCACGTCTGGCATCTGGACACGTTCACCGGACAGCTCTCTGACCTGCTCACCCAGGCCCAAGAGCAGGTGGAGCGGGAGAACTGGGACGAGGCCACCCGCCTTACCCACCAGGTCAAGGACCGGTGGATGAATCACGAGCGCTATCTCCACATCACCCTGCGCCACGCCGACACCGATGCCATTCAGATCTCCATGGACGAAGCCCTGGCCTTTCTGGAAGGCGGCGAGAAACAGCCCGCCGAGTACGCCGCCGTCAACGCCCGGCTGCTCACCCAGCTTGGGCTTTTGGTGGAAGCGGAATTTCCTACACTGACGAATATATTATGAGGAGGAACACCACAAAAAGGTCCCGCAAAGCCGCCCCCCTGGCCAATCTGCTGTGAGTTCTACCGCAACCTTGGCCCCCGCAGTCCGCGGGGGCTTTGCTTTGCCTGTTGCCTCTTGTTTCTCCCGTCCGGTTGTGGTATAATTTACATTCAAGCATAAAATAGGAGTAGAATAGGCAAACGGTAAGGAGCATCATGATGAAAATTGTTGTTTTGGCCGGCGGGCTCAGCAGTGAACGGAACGTGTCCCTGTCCAGCGGGTGCAAGGTATGCGCCGCTTTGCGGGAGCGGGGACATGAGGTCGCTTTTATTGATATGTACCTGGGCACACAGGAGTCCCCCGAGTCCCTGTTCAGCTCCCCCATCCCAATGGAGCTGACCAAAATCGGCCGCCAGGCTCCCGACCTGGAGGAGGTAAAAGCCGCCCGCACGGGAGGCGGCGACGGCCAATTCGGCCCTGGGGTGCTGGAGCTGTGCCGGCGTGCGGACGTGGTGCTCCTGGCCCTCCACGGCGCCTGCGGCGAGGACGGCAAAGTCCAGGCCGCGCTGGACCTGTTCGGCATCCCCTACACCGGCGCGGGCCATCTGGGCAGCGCCATCGCCATGGATAAGGATCTGACCAAGCGCATCGTGGCCCCGCTGGGGGTGGTCACGCCCAAGTGGGAGCTGATACGCTACCGTGCGGACGATATTCCCGTCCTCGCCGACCGCTTGGAGCTGCCCTGCGTGGTGAAGCCAGTGTCCTCCGGGTCGTCCATCGGCGTGTCCATCGTCCACGACAAAGCGGCGCTGTCCTCCGCCCTCACCGATGGGCTAGCCTTTGGCGGCGTGTGCGTGGTGGAACAGTACATAGCCGGACGGGAAATCCAGGTTGGTATTCTGGAAGGTCGCGCCCTGCCCTCCATTGAGATCATCCCCAAAAAGGGGTTCTACGACTACGAAAACAAGTACCAGCCCGGCGCGGCGGAGGAGATCACCCCCGCTCCCATCCCGGCGGAGTGGGAAAAACGGCTGGGCGAGGCGGCGCTGACCGTGTTCCGCGCCCTGGGGCTGTCGGTGTATTCCCGCGCCGACTTCATGGTCACGGAGGACGGCACCCCCTGGTTTTTGGAGATCAACACCCTGCCCGGCATGACCCCCACCAGCCTGCTGCCCCAGGAGGCGGCGGCGGCGGGAATCGGCTACGGCGAGCTGTGCGAGCGGATCATCACCGCGTCGCTGGCGGCCCGTAGCGCCGGATTATAATCAGCAAATAGAGAGCGGAAAGGGGCGTCATGGATGGAGGCACTGACACTGAGACAACTGCTGGAAGCCGTGAACGGCACGTTACTGGGGGAGTTCCACAACCTGGATGCCGTTGTGGATGAAGTGAGCACCGACAGCCGGAGGATCGAGCCTGGTTGCCTGTTCATCCCCCTGGAGGGGGAGCGGTTCGACGGCCACTCCTTCATCAACTCCGCCCTGGAGCTGGGGGCGGCGGGCTGTCTCACCGCCCGGGAGCGGGAGAGCTATCTGCCCGGTAAGTTCTACATCAAGGTGCGCTCCACCCAGCGCGCTTTGTGGGAACTGGCCCGGTATTATAAAAAGCTGTTCCCCATCCCCTTTGTGGCCATCACCGGCTCGGTGGGCAAGACCACCACAAAGGACATGGTGGCGGCGGTCTTAGGAGCCAAGTTCTGCGTCCACAAGACGGAGGGCAATTTCAACAACGACATCGGCGTACCCCTCACCCTGCTGAAGCTGGAAAAGAAGCATCAGATGTGCGTGGTGGAGATGGGCATGGACCACGCCGGAGAGATCGACTATCTGGGCAAGCTGGTGGAGCCGGACATGGCCCTCATCACCAACATCGGCGACGCCCACATTGAAAACCTGGGCAGCCGGGAAAACATCTTCCACGCCAAGTGCGAGATATTCCCCCATCTGAAAAGGGGCGGCCTGGCCGTCCTCAACGGGGACGACCCCATGCTGGCCACCTTGCGGGGCACGCTACCCCAGCGCACAGTGTTTGTGGGCGGCGGCGAAGGGCTGGATTATACCGCCTGCGATTTGAACAGCGACGGCGCAGGCCATCTCAACTGCCGTGTCAAAACCCCGCTCAGCCAGTTTGAGGCGGACATACCCGCCCTGGGCGGTCATATGATTTACCCCACCCTGATGGCCGCCGCCGTGGGGGAGGCGCTGGGCATGGCCCCAGACGAGATCGTCCGAGGCATCGGGGCCTTCCTGCCCACCAAGATGCGGATGAACATCATCCGCTGCAAGGGCGACATCGTGATTTTGAACGACGCCTACAACGCCAATCCCCAATCCATGCGGGCGGCGGCGGCGGTGCTGGGCGACGCGGGCCAGAAGCGCCGCAAGGTGGCCGTGGTAGGCGATATGAAGGAGCTTGGCCCCGGCTCCGAGCAATTCCACCGGGCGGTGGGGGGCTACTTCGCCCAGTCCGGAGCCAACCGGCTCATCGCCATAGGCGACCTGGCCCGGTTCATGGCCGAGGGCGCCCGCGACGCGGGGCTGGAACAAGCCGACTACTTCCCCACCCTGGACGCGGCCAAGAACGCCCTGTCCCGGGAGCTCCGGGCCGGTGCGACCATCCTGGTGAAGGCCTCCCGCTCCATGGCCTTTGAGAAAATCGTAGACTTCCTATTGGCGAACATACCCAAATAAAGAGGTCGCGCAGTTTAGCACACATTTAGGAGATTTCTACCAATGATTGACATACATCTGACCGGCCTTGTCAAAGAGTTCGAGGTCGGCAAACGGATATTGGACGGCTTCTCCCTCCAGATCGACGAGGGGGAGCGGGTGGGCCTGCTGGGCCGCAACGGCGCGGGCAAGACCACCATTTTCCGCATGATGACCGGGCAGGTCCACCCCGACGAGGGGACTATCGCCATCGCCCCTGGCAAACGGCTGGGGCTGATTTCCCAAATTCCCGTCTACCCCGAGGGCTACACCGTCCGGGACGTGCTGGACACCGCCTTCGCCCCCCTCCACGCCATGGAACGGGAGCTGGCGGAGCTGGCCGCCCGGATGGGAGAGAACGCCGACCCCCAGGTGATGGCCCGGTACGACAAGCTCACCGCCGCATTTGAACTGGGGGGCGGCTACGACACGGAGACACGGTTAAATAAAGTCTGCAACGGCCTTGGCATTGGGGCCGATATGCGTTCGCGCCCATTTGACGCTTTGTCAGGCGGAGAAAAAACCCGCATCAACCTGGCCCGGCTCATTCTGGAGGACACCGACATCCTCCTGCTGGACGAGCCCACCAACCACCTGGACCTGAACGCCACCGAGTGGTTGGAGGGCTATCTGGAGCGGTTCAAGGGCACCGTGCTGGCCATCTCCCACGACCGCTGGTTTTTGGATAAGGTGGTCAAACGGGTGGCGGAAATCCAGGACGGCAAGGCGGAACTGTACTCCGGCAACTATTCCTTCTATGTGGAGGAGAAGGAACGCCGCTATCAGGAACGCCTGAAGCAGTACGAAAAGGAGCAGGCAAAAATCAGCCAGTTGGAGGCCGCGGCGGAGCAGATGCGCATGTGGGCCTTCAAGGGTAACGACAAGCAGTACAAGCGCGCCATCAACATGGAGCGCCGCATTGAGCGCATGCGCACCACGGACAAGCCCACCAAGGAGCGCAAGCTGGCCACCCGGTTCGGCGAGCGGGAGTTCCACGGGGACGAGGCCATGGTGGTGACGGAGCTGTCTAAATCCTTCGGGGAGCGCACTTTGTTCGACCACATCAATCTGGACGTGACCGGTGGGGAGCGCATCGCCCTTTTGGGGGACAACGGCACCGGAAAATCCACTTTTATCAAGATTATCATGGGCGAGGAGGCGCCGGATTCCGGGTCCATCTACCTGGGGCCCTCCATCCGCATCGGCTACCTGCCACAAATCATCCACTTCGACCGCCCCGACCGCAATCTGGTGGACACCATGCTGTACGCCCAGAACTGCACCACCCAGGAGGCCCGGGACCGCTTGGCCTCCTTCAAATTCCGGGGCGAGGACGTGTTCAAAGAGGTGTCCGCCCTGTCCGGCGGGGAGCAATCGAGGCTTCGTCTTTGTATGCTGATGGACAGCCGGATCAGCCTGCTTATTCTGGACGAGCCCACCAACCACCTGGACATCGACTCCCGGGAGTGGATCGAGGAGGCGGTGGAGGAATACGGCGGCAATCTGCTGTTCGTCTCCCACGACCGCTACTTCATTGAGAAGTTTGCCACCCGGATTTGGATGCTGGAAAACGGGCAGATTACCGACTTCCAGGGCACCTACGGGGAGTTCCGGGCCTTCCGTGAGCGGCAGGAGCAGTTGAAAAACGCCAAAGCCGCCCCTGTGGAGCCGGAAAAACCCAAAGAGGACAAACCCAAGCGCCCCGGCGGCACCAAGGAGCTGGAAAAGCAGGTCCGCGCCGCCGAGCGGGCAGTGGAAAAGGCGGAGGTCCGGCTGGACGAGCTGGCCCAGGAGGCAGAGGACGCCGCGTCCGACTACCTCAAACTCCAGGACTTGTACAAAGAACGGGAGGCGGTGGAGGACGAGCTGGCACACCTGTACGCGGAGTGGGAGCGGCTGGCGGCGGAACTGGAGGAGGCCCGGGGATGAACAGTGCAGACAATATGAAGGGCTACCGCCACTATAAAGGCAACAGCCCCCAGAACAAAAAGCGGCGCTGGCTGGCCGCCCTGCTGCTTTTGCTGGGGCTGGGCCTGATTCTGTTCGGGGCGCTGGAGATCGTCATCGCCGTCCACAGCCGGGACCGGGTGATGGATGACCCCCGGCCGGAGGTTATGGTCATTTTCGGCTGCCAAATGCGGCGAGACGGTCCATCCATTCTGCTCAAGGACCGGTTGGACACCGCTTTGGACTACTGGGAGGAACACCCGGACATCAGGATCATTGTCACCGGCGGCAAGGGAGACGACGAGCACATCTCTGAGGCCCAGGGGATGTACGACTACCTCGCCGCCCACGGGGTGGACGAGGCGAATATTTACATGGAGGACAAGTCCCGGAACACATGGCAGAACGTCAACAACACCTTCGCCCTCATGCAGCAAGAGGGATGGGACGTCACCGATGATGTTTTGCTGGTGTCCAGCGGATTCCATCTGGCCCGCATCGAGATGCTTTGGGACCGGGTACGCACCGGTATTTTGCGGGATGAGGTATACAACGACCAATACATCTCCACCCTGGCCGCGCCGGTGAGCCACACGCCGTCGGCGGTCCAGATGTTCTTCCGGGAGCCACTGGCCCTGGTGAAGTCCTTCCTCTTCGACCGATAAAGGGAAATTAGGTGAAGCCATGACGGAAAACCTGAAAAATATCGAGCTGCGCTACCAGGAGCTGGAGGCCCGGCTGGCCGCCAACGAGACCTACAGTGACCCGGATTTAGTGTCCAAACTGAACCGGGAGCAGAAGGAGCTGGAGCCGCTGGTCACCGCCTACCGGGCGCTGTGCCGCGCTCAGAGCAACCTGGCGGACGCGGAAGAGCTGCTCAGCGACCCGGAAATGAAGGAGCTGGCCCAGCAGGAGCTGGCCCAGGCGAAAGAGGATATTGAGCGTTTGGAACGCGAAATCAAAGTGCTCCTGCTCCCCAGGGACCCCAATGACGGTAAAAACGTCATCATGGAGATCCGCGCCGGGGTGGGCGGCGAGGAATCCGCCCTGTTCGCCCACTCCCTGACACGGATGTACACCATGTACGCCGAGGGCAGGGGCTGGAAGGTGGAAATCAACTCCGCCAACGAGACGGAATTAGGCGGTGTGAAAGAGATTTCCTTCACCATTGAAGGGGACGGCGCCTGGTCCCGGATGAAGTTCGAGAGCGGCGTCCACCGGGTCCAGCGGGTGCCGGAGACGGAATCCGGCGGGCGGGTTCACACATCTACCGTCACCGTGGCGGTGCTGCCCGAGATGGAGACGGTGGACGTGGAGATCAACCCCGCCGACGTGGAGATGCAGGTGTTCCGCTCCTCCGGGGCGGGGGGACAGCATATCAATAAGACCTCCTCCGCCGTGCGCCTCATCCACAAGCCCACGGGCACTGTGGTGGAGTGCCAACAGGAGCGCTCCCAGTTCCAGAATCGGGAGAAGGCCATGCGGCTGCTGGCCTCCATCCTGTATGACCGGGAGCGGGAGCGGGTGGAGTCCGAGTATGGAGAAAACCGCCGCAGCCAGGTTGGCACGGGTATGCGCAACGAGCGCATCCGGACCTACAACTTCCCCCAGGGGCGGCTCACCGACCACCGGGTGGGGCTGACGCTGTACAAGCTGGACGCGGTGATGGACGGCGACCTGGACGAGATCATCGACGCGTTGACCACCGCCCGTCAGGCAGAGCAGCTTGCCGAACGAGGATAGCGCCATGTATACCCATATTATTTTCGATCTGGACGGCACCCTCCTCAACACCATTGACGACCTGGCGGACGCGGGCAACCATGTCTGCGCCGCCCACGGCTGGCCCACCCACACGGTGGGCCAGTTTAAGCGCATGGTGGGCAACGGCATCCCCAATCTGGTCTCCCGCTTCACCCCGGACGGGCTGAGCGAGGACGAGCTGGCCGGGGCATTGGCTGAGTTTTCCGCCTATTACGGCGAACATAAGGAGGACAAGACCGCCCCCTATCCCGGCATACCGGAGCTTCTCGCGGCACTAAAGGATGCGGGAGTCCACATGGCGGTGCTGTCCAACAAGGCCCATGCCCTGGCGGGGCCGGTGGTGGAGCACTATTTCCCCGGCGTATTTGAGTACGTGCAGGGCGCGCTTCCCGACGCGCCTTTGAAACCAGACCCCACCCTGCTCCACGCCATGATGAAGGAAATCGGAGCAAAACCCGAAACCACCCTGTTTGCAGGCGACAGCGACGTGGATGTACACACGGGCAAAAACGGCGGGTTGACGGTGGTGGGCGTGCTGTGGGGCTTCCGGGACAGGCAGGAGCTGGAGGGTGCCGGGGCGGACTACATCATTGAGCACCCGGGGCGGCTTTTGAATCCCGGTCCCGATCAGAATGCACAGGCCCGGCGAAGGGCGGCGGGCGGTGAGGATGTGGCAGAAACCGGCAGCGTGATCCGCTGCGTCCTATGCTGGCTGGCCACAGCGTTTTTTGCTCTTTTGGAGCTGGCCGACCTCTGGTGGCTTTTCAAGCTCCTGCCGGACGTTCTCCGGTACGGCTATGACTGGGAGGCAGGCTATAATCTGCATCTGGCGGAGGATTTTGAAATCGCCGGGGCGCTGGCATCCTTTCTCGGCGTTCCCCTCCTGCTCCTGCTGCCGCTGTCCATCCTTCTCGCCAGGAAGCTGCCCAGGCATAGCCGCCTCACTGTGGGTTGCGCCATCGGCTGGCCGGTGGCGGTGGTGTTGGCGTTGTTTGAGTGCCACGGCGTCCTGTATCTGGCGGAACGCCTGCCAGATGTACTCAGCCCCGGTGCCGAGCCTTATATGGTGGAAAACTTCCGGGAGGCCGCTGCCATGATGGCAGTGGCCGGGGTTGTGTTTCTCTCCGCACTGGTACTGGCTGTCTACTGCACGATAAAACTAAGAAAGCGGGGGGAGAACCGTGAACACTCTATGCCTGACCAGTGGTGATGTCGAACAGGCGGCCGCCCTGCTCCGGCAGGGCAAGTTGGTGGCCGTCCCCACCGAAACGGTATACGGCCTTGCCGCCGACGCCACCCAGGAGGATGCCGTACAGGCCAACTACGACGCCAAGGGCCGTCCCGAGACCAAGCCGCTGAACGTGCTGGTGGACGGGATGGCCATGGTGGAGACTGTTTGTCGGGACATCCCGGCGGACGCATATCAATTGGCGGAGGCGTTTTGGCCGGGACCGCTGACCATGATCCTGTGGGGGAAGGGAACCCTGCCCCCTATCGTTCCCGCCGGGGGCGGGACCCAGGGGGTGCGCTGCCCCAACCACCCGGATACGCTGGCGGTCATCAAAGCGCTGGGCCGTCCGCTGGCCTGTCCCTCCGCCAACCTGTCCGGGCAGCCCAGCCCCAAGTCGGCGAATGACGTGCTGGCCCAGCTTGGCGGGAACATTGACGCAGTGCTGGACGGTGGGCCCTGCTCAGTGGGCGTGGAATCCACCATCCTGGATTTGACCGCCACGCCCTACCGCATTCTGCGCCAGGGCGGGCTGGGCCGGGAAAAAATTGAGGCTGTGCTGGGACAGGGGGCGCTTTCATGACGGTGATCGGCATCACCGGCCCCACCGGGGCTGGAAAAACCACCGTCCTCAACGTCTTAAAAGAGATGGGAGGAGCTGTCGCAGACTGCGACGCGGTGTATCACCAATTGCTCCGCACCAGCGCTTCCATGCAAAGTGAGCTAAAGAGCCGGTTCGGCAGGGAGATTTTTGATGAAAATGGGGGCTTGCGCCGAAAGGCACTTGGTGCTATTGTATTTGGGGACCAGGCCGCGCTGGCCGACCTGAACGCCATCACCCACCGCCACATCGTAGCCAAATTGGAGCGGTTCATCGCCCGGGCCCGGACCGAAGACCGCCCCGCCGTCGCCCTGGACGCCATCGCCCTGCTGGAGAGCGGCGCGGGCGATTTGTGTGATGTCACCGTGGCGGTCACCGCCCGGCCGGAGGCTCGGGTGCGCCGGATCATGGCACGGGAGGGCATCTCCGAGGAATACGCCCGCTCCCGTGTGACGGCGCAGAAGCCCTCCTCCTGGTTCGAGGAGCGGTGTACCTATACCCTGCGCAATGACGGGGACCGGGACGCTTTTGAGGCCAAGGCGCAGGCGCTGCTGAAACAAATTCTTAATCAAGGAGGATAAATGAAATGGAAGAGAAAACACCGGGGCAACAGTTGCGGGAGGCGCTGCTGAACCAGAAAAAGAACGGCTGGGACGTGGTGGACGAGGCCACGGAACGGGCCATCTTCGACTACTGCGAGGGCTATAAGACCTTCCTGGACCGGGGCAAGACCGAACGCACCTGCGTGGACTACACGGTGGAGCTGGCCGAGGCTGCGGGCTTCGTCCCCCTTGAGCGGGGCATGGAGCTCCACCCCGGTTCCAAGGTGTACCGGGTAAACCGGGGCCGGGCCGTCAACCTGGCCGTGGTGGGTTCCGCACCCCTGGACCAGGGCGTGTCTATCACCGCCTCCCACATCGACAGCCCCCGGCTAGACCTGAAACCCGCCCCGCTGTATGAGGACAATGAGCTTGCCTTCTTCAAGACCCACTATTACGGCGGCATCAAAAAGTACCAGTGGGTAACCATCCCCTTGGAGCTGCGGGGCGTGGTGGCGCTGAAGGACGGTTCTGTGCTCAATGTGGCCGTGGGCTCCCATCCCGGCGACCCCCTGTTCACTATTGACGACCTGCTCCCCCACTTGGGCGCGGAGCAGTCCAAGAAGGCCCTGGGCGAGGCCATCCCCGCCGAGAGCCTGAACATCCTGGTGGGCAGCCGCCCCCTGAAGGACGACGACGGCAGCGACCGGGTGAAGCTGGCGGTAATGAAGATGCTGTACGATCACTACGGCATCCGGGAGGCGGACTTCATCTCCGCCGAGATTGAGGCCGTCCCCGCCTTCAACGCCGTGGACATCGGCTTCGACCGCTCCCTCATCGGGGCCTATGGCCACGACGATCGGGTGTGCGGCTACGCCGCCCTGAAAGCCCTCCTGGACCTGGACGGCGTCCCCGTCCGCACCGCCGTGTGCGTGCTGGCGGACAAGGAGGAGATCGGCTCCGAGGGCGTCAGCGGTATGCAGTCCGGTTTCTTCGAGACGTTCATGGGCGATCTGTGCGCCACCCAGAAGGTGCCCCTGCGGGTGTGCCTGGAAAAGTCCTTCTGCCTGTCCACCGACGTTACCGCGGCCTTCGACCCCAACTTCTCCGACGTATACGAGAAGAACAACTCCGCCCGGGTAAACTACGGCGTCGGGCTGTGCAAATACACCGGCGCACGGGGCAAGAGCGGCGCTTCCGACGCCGGGGCCGAGCTGGTGGCCTATGTCCGCCGCCTGCTGGACGACAAGGGCATTTTGTGGCAGATGGCCGAGCTGGGCGCTACCGACAAGGGCGGCGGCGGCACCGTGGCCTGCTACATGGCCAACCGCAACATCGACACCCTGGACGCGGGCGTGCCCGTGCTGAGTATGCACGCCCCCTTTGAGACAGTGTCCAAGCTGGACTGCTACATGACCTATTCCGCCTGCAAAGCGGTGTACCTTGCCTGAATAAGGCCCATTTGTTGTTCCTTTTTCTTGAAAGAAAAAGGAACCGAAAAAGAACTTTTACACCGTTACTAACGTATTTAAAATTGTAAGATTTACGCTCGACAACAGAACGAACATGCACAAAAACCGGCGCGGTCATTCAGACCGCGCCGGAAATTTTTTATAGGATAAAATTGACAAAGGTAGAAATGAGATGACAGACCGTGAAGCCAGCCGCCGCCAGCAGGGCGGGCGCGTTTTTCCGCCCCAGCGCAAAAAGCGCAAACGCCCCACAGGGGGCAACACAAAGGTCAAAAACTACGGCAGCACCAGCAATCCCCGCATAGTAAGCCGCCCAGCCAACGAAATACAATATGACGCAGACCGCTGCGCCCACCCGAAACCCGCGCTTCATGGGCCTGCCCCCCGCTGAGTTGGCCACCCCGCACAGCGCCGCCACTATGCCAATTTGAAAAATCTGTCCCACAGCGTCAAGCACCGGCACGACGGACTCTCCCCGCAAAACGTCGTTGGGCGCGGGGAATGCGAACCACACAAAATTGGGGATCATAATGAGCAGAAACAGCCCCAGTCCCCATGGATCAAAGCCCATCCGATGGTTTTTCAGGCCCCACATCACGCGCTCCAATGGCGGACATACATCCGGGACGGCTCATCCTCCCCGTCCCCCCGGGCCATGCACAGAAACTGCCAGCCGTACCGCTCGTAAAAAGAGGTGTGGTCGGTCAGCAAATAAAGCGTGTCCACACCCAGCCCCGCCATATCCTCACAGACGTGGCCCAGCAGCTCCCCCGCGACACCCAGGCAGCGGTACGCCTCCTCCACGTAGACGGCGCACACGTTGGGCGCCAGGTCCTTGCGGTCGTGGAAGTCGTTCTCAATGACGCCCAGACCGCCGGCGATAGCCCCGCCGTCCATCGCCACGTACCACTGGGGCACGGCGCCCGCATTTTTTACGCACTCCGCCATGCTCTCCCGGTAGGCATCCAGGGGGACGCCCCACTTTGCGTGGAACCAACCCGCCGCCTGCTCCAGCAGCTCGGGATGTTCCCGCAGCTTCAAAATTTCATAGGTCATCGCGGTCACTCCTCCGGAAAATACTCCTCCACAAAGTCCACGCTCTCCACTGTCCACTCCCGGCCGTTCAAGTGCTCCAAACACCCCGCGTCGGTGGTGAACTCAAACCGCAGCTTGTAGGAGTACAGTGCCTGGAATTTTCGGTCAAACCGCTTGTTGTCCCGCTCCCGGCCGTACTTGCCGTCCCCCAGCAGGGGGTGGCCGGCGGCGGCGAACTGGGCGCGGATTTGGTGGGTCCGCCCGGTGATAAGATCGCACTCCACCAGCGACAGGCCGTTTCGTATCTTCAGCGTCTTGTACAGCGTCACCGCCGTTTTCCCGCCGGGGACAGGCTTGTCGCACACCTTCACCTGGGCCCTGTCCTCATCCTTCAAAATGTACCCCTTCAACTGCCCCTCCCTGGGCTTCATCGCTCCGTGAACCACGCAGAGATACAGCTTTTGCAGCTCACGGTCCCGGATCTTCTGGTTCATCACCCGCAGAGCCTCGGCGGTTTTCGCGGCGATGACGATGCCCCCGGTGTTGCGGTCGATGCGGTTACACAGGGCCGGGGCAAAGGCGTTCTCCCGGTAGGGCGACCACTCCTTTTTCTGGTACAGGTACGCCTGTACATGGGTGATAAGGGTGTTCACTCGCTCCTGCTCGTCCGGGTGGACCACCATGCCCGGGCGCTTGTTGAGCAGCATAATGTGCTCGTCCTCATACAAAATCTCTAACTGAGGCTTGAACACAGACAAAAAGGCGTTCTCCCGGGTGGGTTTCTCGAAAAACTCGTCGTTGATGTACAGTTGGAGCAAATCCCCTGTTTGGAGCCGCACGTCCCGCTTGGAGCCCTTGCCGTTCACCTTCACCCGTTTGAGCCGGATGTACTTCTGAGCCAGCGGAACGGGGAGAAGGGGCAAGGTCTTGGCCATCCAGCGGTCCAGCCGCTGGCCCGCGTCGTTGGGCCCGATGGTGAATTCTTTCATAAAGCGCGCCTCCTCCGGGAAAACTTCCGATTTCTTGACTATACCAGAAAACGCCGCAAAAGGCAAGAGAGCGTCCGCAAGGACGCTCTCCCACTCACAGCTCCTGCCGTTCCTTTTCCTCCCTCATCCGCTGATGCAGGCATGCCAGCGCGTCGGACAAGCCTCCCAGATGGTCGATGATACCCAGCTCCACCGCCTCCGCACCGTAGATCACACTGCCCACATCGGCGGCCATCTCCCCGGTGTTCAGCATCAGATTCTCGAAGTCCTCCCGGCTGATCCGGCTGTTGCGGGTGACGAAATCGCAGATGCGGTCCTGAATGCGCTCGAAGTAGTGGAAGGTCTGGCTCACCCCGATGACCAACCCGTTGAGCCGCACCGGGTGGATGGTCATGGCCCCGGATGGGACGATGAAGGACTCCTTGGCCGCCACTGCCAGCGGTACGCCGATGGAGTGCCCACCGCCCAACACCAGGGACACGGTAGGCTTGCGCATTCCGGCGATCATCTCCGCGATAGCCAAGCCTGCCTCAATGTCGCCACCCATGGTATTGAGCAGGATGAGCAGGCCGTTGGCCTCGTCGCTCTCCTCCACGGCGGTGAGCAGGGGCAGGACGTGCTCATACTTGGTGGTCTTAGCCCCGGAGCGCTCCTCCTGATGGCCCTCGATGGTGCCCACGATGGTGAGCGTGTGGATGGTACCGTCCTGGGTCTTGACGGTGCTGGAACCCATGTCCACGATCTGTTGCTGGAGTTCATTTTGCTCCTCGGCATCGCTGTTTTCCGTTGGTTTGATCTCCTCGGTCATAAAAAAACCCCCTTTTGCGGTAGCTTTTCCGCAAAAGGGGAGTTTTATTAGGCCCTTCTTTGTCTTGGACGAAAAAGGGACGCCTTTACGTGATGGACACCACCTGATACCCGGCCTCCTCCACGGCGGCGCGGATGGCGTCGTCGGACACACTGCCGGTGACCACGGCGGTCTTGCTGTCCAGGTCCACAGTGGCGGACGCGCCGGGGATGCCGTTCAGCGCCTTGTCCACATGGGCGCGGCAGTTCTGACACATCATGCCTTCAATAACAACCTTCTTTTCCATAGCTTTTTGTTCTCCTTTCACTTCAACGGCGAATGTTTCGCCGGTTTTAACGTCAGAACGGGACTGTATGCTTGGCTTGAAGATCCGCAGGCGCAGGGCGTTGGTCACCACGCACACTGAGCTGAAGCTCATGGCCGCCGCTCCCAGCATGGGACTGAGCTGGGGTCCGCCCCAGATGGCCAGCACCCCTGCCGCCACGGGAATGCAGATGGCGTTATAGAAAAACGCCCAGAAGAGGTTTTGCTTCACGTTGCGGATGGTAGCCCGGGACAGCTCCACTGCCGTCACCGCGTCCACCAGGTCGGACTTCATCAGTACAATGTCGGCGCTCTCGATAGCCACGTCCGTCCCCGCGCCGATGGCCAGACCCACGTCCGCCCGGGCCAGGGCCGGGGCGTCGTTGATGCCGTCGCCCACCATGGCCACCTTCTCCCCCCGCTCCTGGAGGGCTGCGATCTGCCGCTCCTTGTCGGTAGGGAGCACCTCGGACACCACCTCCGTCAGGCCCAACTCGCGGCCGATGGCCTCGGCGGTGCGCTTGTTGTCGCCGGTGAGCATAACCACCTTGAGGCCCAGCTTCCGGAAGCCCTCAATGGCGGCGCGGCTGGTCTCCTTCACCGTGTCCGCCACGGCGATGATGCCCATGGGCCTGCCGTCCTCCACAAAGAACAGCGGAGTCTTGCCCTGCTTGGCCAACTCGTCCGCAATCATGGCGTCCTGTCCCAAATCCACCTTCGCGTCCGCCAGCATGGCGGCGTTACCCGCCAGATAATCAGCGCCCTGAATGACTCCGCGCACACCTTTGCCATGGACGGCCTGGAATTTCTCCACCGGACACAGGGGGATGTTCCGGTTTCCAGCCTCCTCCACGACGGCCGCGCCCAGAGGGTGCTCGGAGGGCTTTTCCAGCGAGGCCGCCACACACAAAAGCTCCTCCGCGGTGGTCTTGCCCAGGGGGTACAAATCGGTAACCTTGGGTTTTCCCTCGGTGACGGTGCCCGTCTTATCCAGCACCACGGTGGTGACGGAGCGCAGGTTTTCCAGCCCCTCGGCGGACTTCACCAAAATACCATGTTCCGCTCCCTTGCCTGTGCCCACCATGATGGCCACGGGAGTGGCAAGCCCCAGCGCGCAGGGGCAGGAGATCACCAGCACCGCCACACCGGAGGTCAACGCCCGCTCCACAGAGCCGGTGGCGATGATCCAAACCACCGCCGTCACCAGCGCGATGGACATCACCACGGGGACGAACACTCCCGCCACCTTGTCCGCCAGCTTGGCGATGGGGGCCTTGGAGGAGGCCGCCTCGTCCACCAGCCGGATCATCTGGGCCAGGGTCGTGTCCTCCCCCACCCGGGTGGCCCGGAGGGTCAGCACGCCGGACTTGTTGATGGAGGCCGAGATCACCGTATCGCCGGGGCCCTTGTCCACCGGGATGGACTCGCCGGTGAGGGCGGACTCGTCCACCGAGGACGCGCCCTGCGTCACCACGCCGTCCACCGGCACCGAGCCGCCGGGACGCACCAACACCAGGTCCCCCGCCTGGACCTGCTCCACAGGCACTTCCACCTCTCCCCCGTCCCGCAGGACGGTGGCGGTCTTGGGCGTCAGGTCCATGAGCCGGGCGATGGCCTGGCCTGTCTTGCCCTTGGAGCGGGTCTCCAGGTATTTGCCCAAGGTAATCAGGGTAAGGATCATCCCCGCGGACTCAAAATACAGGTCCATGGAGTAGCGCGTCACCAATTCCTCGTCCCCATGCCCCAAGCCCCAGCCGATGCAGTACAGGGCCGCGATGCCATAAATAACAGCGGCGGCGGAGCCCACGGCAATCAGCGAGTCCATGTTAGGAGACAGGTGGAACAGCGTTTTAAAGCCCACCCGGTAATACTTCTGGTTGATGACCATGATGGGCGCCGTCAGCAGGAACAGGGTCAGCGCATAGGTCATGGCATTTTCCGTACCGTGGAAGAAATGGGGAATGGGCCAGCCCATCATATGGCCCATGGACAGGTAAAACAGCGGGATCAGGAACACAAAGGAGGAAATAAGCCTCGCCTTCATGTTCTTCAAATCGTCCTCCATGGCATTGACCGCAGGCTTGGCCTGGGCCGCACCCTGGCCCGCAGCGGCAGGCAGGGATGCGCCGTACCCCGCTTTCTCCACGGCGGATACAATCTGCTCCGGGGTCAGCGCCCCGTCCCAGTCCACCACCATGGACCCGCCCAGCAGGTTGACGTTGACCTCGCACACGCCGTCCAGCTTTCGCACCGCCTTGTCCACATGGGCGGAGCAGGCGGAGCAGGTCATGCCGGTGACGGTAAATTTTTGTTTCATTTCGGACTCACCTCGCTATCTAGTTCCTTCCTTTTTTCTTTGAAAAGAAAAAGGAAGAGAAAAAGAAACTTTTAGACTATAGTATCTTGCCCAAAGCGGCCACCAATTCGTCAATCTTATCCGACCGCTCCTGGTCGCTTTTGGCGTTCTCCACGCAGTGCTTCAGGTGGGCCGTCAAGATTTCCCTGTTGGCCCGCCTCAACATGGCGTCGGCGGCGGTAACCTGCTGGGAAACGTCCATACAGTAGCGGTCCTCCTCCACCATTTTGATGATGCCGTCAATCTGTCCACGGGCCGTTTTCAGCAGTCTAAGCACCGTCTTTTGGTCAGCCATCATAAGCAACGCCTCCCGCTTCAGTATACACCCCCCTGGAGGGTAGTGTTATCCTATCATAATGCTGGGCTTTTGTCAACAAAAAATTCCCGGGCTGCCCCGGGAATTTTTTTGCTTATTTTTCCAGCTTTGCCTGGGCGCGGGCCAGGAACTTTTCCGGCTTGATAACAAACCGCTCGTGGGTTCCCCCGCCGATCCTCCCAGCCTCGTCACAGGCGGTCACGGTAAAGGTGAGCTTCCGGCCCTCCACAGAGGTGACCTCCGCCTCCGCCCACACCTTCATGCCGATGGGCGTGGCGGCGTCATGGGTCACGTCCAGACGGGTGCCCACCGTGCCCTCGTCCTCAGCCAGCGCGCTTTGCACCGCCTGGACGGCGGCGTTTTCCATCAGCGCAATCATCCACGGCGTGGCAAACACGGGCACCAGCCCGGAGCCCGCCGCCTGTGCGGTGTTTTCCTGTACGACCACGGTTTCGGCGCGGCCCTTCATTCCAATCTCAACAGGCATAGCAATCCTCCGCATTTTATGGTTGCACTAAGCATACACCATTCCGGCGGGTTTGGCAATTTAAAAATATCTTCAAACCTTTTTTCTTGAACCTCTCCCCTGTTCTTCGTATAATAATAAAAACGCACTGGAGGGTCGAGAATTACATGAAGCACATTCTGGTCATCGACGACGACATTTACATCGGAAATTTGCTGCAAGAGGCTTTGGAGGCCGAGGGCTACCGGGTCAGCCGGGCCTACTCCGGCACCGAGGCCGTTCTGACCCTGGACCACACCCGGCCCGACCTGGCCCTGCTGGACCTGATGCTTCCGGGGCTGTCCGGAGAGGAGGTGCTTCCCCGTCTGGCGGGCATCCCCGTCATCGTGGTCAGCGCCAGGGCCGACGTGGACAGCAAGACCACCCTGCTTCTGGGCGGCGCGGCGGACTACGTGACCAAGCCCTTCGTTCTGCGGGAGCTTCTGGCCCGGGTGACGGTGCGGCTGCGGGAAGCCTCCGCTCAGAGAGGAGGGACGCTCGCCTTTCAAAATCTGCGGCTGGATTCGGACACCCGCTCGGTGCGGGCAGACGGCGAGGAGGTGCGGCTCACCCGGACGGAGTACGCCATTTTAAAACTGCTGATGCAGAACCCTGCCCAAGTGGTCACCAAATCTGCCCTGCTGGACCGCATTTCCCGGGACACGCCGGACTGTACGGAGAGTTCCCTGAAAACCCATATGAGCAATCTGCGCAAAAAGCTTCGGGACGCCGGGGGCGGAGACTGCATCGAATCGGTGTGGGGTATTGGATTCAAAATGCGCACATTAGGAGGAAGCCATGGCTGAATTGACGTCTATGAGGAACATCGGAGCAGAGATGGCGCGAAAGCTCACCGCCGTGGGCATCGACACCCCGGAAAAGCTGGCGGAGGCAGGCTCCAAGGAGGCGTTTTTTCGCATCAAGACCGTATTTCCCCAGGTCTGCCTGGTCCACCTGTACGCCCTGGAGGGCGCGCTCCAAGACGTGGAATTCAACAGCCTCTCCAAGCACACGAAGCAGGAACTGAAGGAATTCAGCGACCGCCTCAAAGGATAGCCCACAAAATCTCAACCATTTCTGAACTGTTTCCTTGACCGCTTTCTGAACGTTTTTTTGCTATTCTCAAGGCATCCCAAGGAAACGGAGGCTTTTTTATGGAATACGTACTTGTCACCCAGGGCCTGTCCAAGCATTACAAGGACTTCAAGGCCCTGGACGGATTGACCATGCATGTGCCCAAGGGCAGCATTTACGGCTTTGTGGGCCGCAACGGCGCGGGCAAGACCACCCTGATCCGGCTCATCTGCGGCTTGCAGGCTCCTACGGCGGGCGCCTATACCCTGTACGGCGCCGACAGCAATCAGAAGGACATCGCCAACCTCCGCCGCCGCATGGGCGCGGTGGTGGAAACCCCGTCCATCTACCTGGACCTGACCGCCGAGGACAATTTGAAGGAGCAGTTCCGGGTGCTGGGGGTGCCGTCCGACGACGGCATCCCTGATCTGCTCAAGCTGGTGGGGCTGGAGGACACGGGAAAGAAAAAGGCCCGCAATTTCTCTCTGGGCATGAAGCAGCGGCTGGGCATCGCCGTGGCCCTGGCCGGGGACCCGGACTTTCTGGTGCTGGACGAGCCGGTGAACGGCCTGGACCCCCAGGGCATCATCGAGATCCGGGAGCTGATCCTGAAGCTGAACCGGGAGCGGCGCATCACGGTGCTCATCTCCTCCCACATTCTGGACGAGCTGTCCAAGCTGGCTACCCACTACGGCTTTATCGACTCGGGCCGCATCGTCAAGGAGCTGTCCGCCCGGGAGCTGGAGGCCGCCTGCCGCAAGTGCCTGCGGGTGGAGGTCACCGACACCCGGGCCTTGGCGCGGGTTCTGGACCAGATGGGAGTGGACTACAAGATTCTGGACGATGGGCAGGCGGACCTGTACGCCCAGATGAACATCTCCCAGCTCAGCCGGGCGCTGGACGGGGAGGGCTGCGAGCTGCTCAGCGCCCAGGAGCGGGACGAAAGCCTGGAGAGCTACTTCGTCAACCTGGTGGGAGGTGACTCCCATGCGTAACCTGCTGAGCGCCAACCTCCTGCGGTTGAGAACAAGTATGCTGTTCTGGGGCTGTCTCATTTTGATGCTCCTGTTAGGGGCGGGCTTCACCCTCCAGCGCTATTGGGAACAGATCGCCTATGCCGAGTTCGGCCAGCTCTCTTATTTGGATGAGGTGCTTTTCCGCCATGGCCTGCTGATCGGCATTGTGACGGCGTTATTCGTCCCCATGTTTTTCGGCATAGAGTACAGTGATGGGGCTATCCGAAACAAAATGGTGGTGGGGCACTCCCGCCTGTCCATCTACTTCGCCAACCTCATCACCGCTGCAGCCTCCTCCCTCGCATTCTGTGCGGCCTATATCCTGGCGGTGCTGGCCCTCGGTGTGCCCCTGCTCAATGGAGTCCGGCTGACCGCAGCCCAGTGTGCGCTTCTTATGCTGGGGACGTTGGTGTTGTCGGCAGCGTTCTCTGCGCTGTATACCTTTGTAGCCATGCTGTGCGCCCGCAAGGCCGCATCGGCGGTGGTGTGCATTTTAGGTGTGTTTCTCCTGCTGTTCGCAGGCATCTATATCAGCGCGCGGCTCAGTGCCCCGGAATTTCTGACTGAATATTCCATCGCCGACGATGGACAGGTCGTAGAGGAAGAACCGGAGCCAAACCCCCAGTACCCACGGGGGTTGGAGCGGGAGGTGTACCAGTTCCTGTACGACTTCCTTCCCGGGTGCCAGTCCATCCAGTACGGTGACATGAGCGCGGAAAACCCAGCGCTTCTGGCGGCATACTCGCTGATCATCCTTACAGTATCCACCGGGGCCGGGGCGGCGCTGTTCCGGCGGAAGGATTTGAAGTAGGTAGCTGTATGGTTAATTTACTTTCAGCGGGATTTCTGCGCCTGTGGCGAAGCCGCAGCTTTTGGGTGTGCCTGGGTGTTATGGCCGGAGTGGGCGTGTTCGAGGCTGTGTCTGGCTGGCGGGCCATGATGGACTTTCGCAGCTCTGGCGTGGCGGACGCTATAGTGAGCCTGGATTCCCGGTATTTCATCTTTCCTTTCCTGTCCGGCATCCTTCTGTCCCCTTTCTGCGCCCTGTTCACAGGCGCAGAGTATAGTGACGGGACCATCCGCAACAAGCTGTCCGTCGGCCACACCCGGGCGGCGGTCTACTTTTCCAATCTGGTCCTATGTGTTACTGCCGGGATTTTATTCTGTTTAGGATATATTGCGGCGGTTCTGGCGGCTGGCTTTCCTCTGCTGGGGCCTATGCGCACTCCATTCCCTGTTGTGTTGTGGTACACTTTCTGTGCCGTGGCCATGACCTCCGCTCTGGCCGCGCTGTTTACTATGATAGCCATGCTTTGCCAGAGCAAGGCCATAACAGCCGTAATATGTATTTTTCTGGCCTACTTCCTGCTGTTCCTGGGCATCTACCTCAATAACCGGCTGAGCGAACCAGAGACATACCCAGAACAGCAGTATGTTCAGGACGGGCAGATCGTCACGGCTGCGGCCCACCCCAACCCCAATTATGTTCGAGGGGGGAAACGGGCGGTCTATCAATTTCTTTACGACCTGCCCGGCTGTCAGGCAGTCCAACTGGCCACCACCATCGACACCGGAGCGCCGCCCCGCCTGCCACTGTATTCCCTGGCCGCTGTTCTCCTGTCCACAGGGAGCGGAATCCTCCTGTTCCGTCGAAAAAATTTGAAATGAGGTGGGCGGCATGAGGAATTTGTTGTCCGCAAACTTTCTTCGGCTGAGAAAGAGCGCACTGTTTTGGGGTCTGCTCCTGCTGCTCTTTGGTCTGGGCATGTTATTCACCCTGCACCGTGTTAAGGAACAGGCGCAATGGGGCGCACATTTTTACCTGACCGTTGACCTGTTCACCTACGCACTGTTCCTGGGCTTTGGGATGGCGGCATTCATCCCCCTGTTCTTCGGCGCAGAGTACAGCGACGGCGCTATCCGCAACAAGCTGGTCATAGGGCATTCCCGCTGGGCCATCTACCTGTCCCATCTGGTTACAAGCGTGGTCGTAGCCCTATCCGCCGCTGCGGCCTATCTGGCTCCGGTGCTTGCCATCGGCCTTTTTGTCTATGAGCCCCCAAATATGGACGCGGGCACCTTCCTGCTGATCCTGTTGGGAAGCCTTGCGCTGCTGGCGGCCTACTGCGCCCTATACACCTTCGTGGTGATGAATTGCAGCCGGAAAAGCGCGGCGGCGGTGATCTGCCTGGTGGGGATGCTGGTGCTCTACGTGGCGGCAGGCAACATCGAAGTCCCTCTGATGCACCCGGAATATATGTCTATGGAGGTCACGGATTCCGGCGAGATCATTCCCGGAGAACCCAACCCCCGCTATGTGGGCGGCGCGGCGCGGGACGTACTGGAAACCCTCCACGACCTCCTGCCCACCGGGCAGTCCCTCCAGTATATGCGGGCGGACGTGGCCCATCCGGCCCGGCTTCCTCTGTACTCCCTGGTGGATATCCTTGTGTTTACTGCCGCCGGTGCAACCCTGTTCCGCAAAAAAGACCTGAAATGAGGTGAACCCATGCTCCCCTGGCTGCTGTGTGTCGTGCTGTTGATGATTGCCCTGGCGTCGTTCGCCCGTCTGCGCCTGCTCCAAAACAGCCTGGACGACATTGGCCGCCAGCTTGGGGAGCGCCTTTCCTCCGACACCAACAACCCCATCTTTCTCTCCTCCCGGGACCCCCACGCCCTCAAACTGGCGGCGGAGCTGAACGTCCAGCTCAAGGAGCTGCGCCGCCAGCGCCAGCAGTACGAAAACGGCGACCGGGAGCTGAAGGAGGCGGTGACCAACGTGTCCCACGACCTGCGCACCCCCCTCACCGCCATCTGCGGCTACTTGGAGCTGTTGGGCAAAGGGGACAAAACGCCGGATCAGGCCCGGTATCTGGCCCTCATCGCGGACCGGGCCGAGGCCATGCGGCAGCTCACCGAGGAGCTGCTTCGCTACTCGGTGGCAGCCGGCGGCGAGGAGGAGCCCGCGCTGGAGCCGGTGGATTTGAACGCCGCCGTGGAGGAGGCGGTGGCCTCCTTCTACGGCGCGCTGGTGGAGGAGGGCGTGACGCCCCGCGTATCCCTGCCGGAGGAACGGGTGGTCCGCAATCTGGACCGGGCCGCCCTGTCCCGGGTGTTGGGCAACCTGCTCAATAACGCGCTGAAATACAGCGGCGGGGACTTGAGCGTGGTTTTGGAGCCGGACGGCTCCATTACTCTGTCCAACGCGGCGCCGGAGCTGGACGAGGTACAGGTAGGGCGGCTGTTCGACCGGTTCTACACGGTGGAATCGGCCCGCCGGTCCACCGGGCTGGGGCTGTCCATCGCCCGCTCACTCACCGAGCGGATGGGCGGGACCATTGCCGCCCGGTACGAGGAGGGGCGGCTGGCGGTGGCGCTCTTTTTCCCCGAACGGCGCTAAACGGCTTTCTCTGCGGAGAAAGCCGTTTTTTGTTCAAAATGCAACTTTCCATCCCCCCTCCTTTCGTGGTATAATGTGCTTCACTGACTATCTTAAAATAAGGAATCGAGGGACTTCCATGGAAGACAACTTGCAGAAGGCAGAACTTTTTGAGCGCATGCCCATTCCCAAGGCCGTTCTCACCCTGTCCATTCCCACCGTCCTCAGCTCGTTGGTGATGGTGCTCTACAACCTAGCCGATACCTACTTCGTGGGAATGCTCCAGGACCCCATCCAGAACTCCGCCGTCACCCTGGCCGCGCCGGTGCTGCTGGCCTTCAACGCGGTGAACAACCTGTTCGGCGTGGGTTCAAGCAGCATGATGAGCCGGGCCTTGGGAGCCAGAAACCACGACACCGTGCGGCACAGTTCCGCCTTCGGCTTCTACTGCGCACTGATCTGCGGCGTCCTGTTCTCCATCCTGACCACCGTTTTCCTCTCTCCTCTGCTGGTGCTCCTGGGGGCGGACGCGTCCACCACTCACGCCACCATGGAATACATGCGCTGGACCGTGAACTGCGGGGCCGTCCCCGCCATACTCAATGTGGTCATGGCCTACCTGGTGCGCGCGGAAGGGGCTACCCTCCACGCCAGCATCGGCACCATGAGCGGCTGTGCGCTGAATATCGTGCTGGACCCCATTTTCATCCTCCCGTGGGGACTGAACATGGGCGCGGCAGGGGCTGGACTGGCCACCTTCCTGTCCAATTGCTTTGCCTGCCTGTATTTCTTTGTGCTGCTGTTTGTCCGCCGGGGGAAAACCTACGTCTGCCTCCAGCCCTCCATGGCCCGGCCCCGCAAAGACATCGTGAAGGGCGTGTTCGGCGTGGGCATTCCCTCCTCCATTCAAAACCTGCTCAACGTCACCGGCATGACGGTACTTAACAACTTCACCGCCGTCTTTGGCCCGGACGCAATCGCCGCCATGGGCATCTCCTACAAAATCAACATGATCCCCATGTACGTCGCCTTGGGCATGTCCCAGGGGCTAATGCCCATGGTGAGCTACAACTACGGCAGTGGAAACGCCGACCGGCTGAAAAAGGCCGTTGTGTTCACGGAAAAAATCGCCCTGACCTTCTCGGTCGCGGTGTCGGTGTGCTACTTCTTTGGCTCCGGCACGCTGATCGGCCTGTTTATGAAAACCGACGCCGTGGTGGCCTACGGCTCCAAGTTCCTGCGGTGCATGTGTATTGCCCAGCCCTTCCTGTGCGTGGACTTTCTGGCGGTGGGCGTGTTCCAGGCCTGCGGCCTGGGGCAGTATGCCCTGCTCTTCGCCATCCTGCGCAAGATTGTGCTGGAAATCCCCGCGCTGTACATCCTCAACTGTTTTGTACCCCTGTATGGCTTGGCCTGCGCCCAGGCTGTGGCCGAGGTGGTGCTGGCCGTCGCTGCGGTGGTCATCCTGCTGCGCCTGTTCCGGCGGATGTCCGCCGAGGGCACGCCCCTGCAACCCCGGCCCGCGAAAAAATAATTGTCTTTTCCCTCTTTCCTTTTTCCTGGATTTGGCCGATATATAGATAAAGAAAGTGGAAAAGGGGGCAAGATATGGATATTCAACCCGTCTCCGTCGGCGGCCACGACGACCAGGCCGCGGCCGACCAGACCGAGGGCCGGTATAACGAGCTGCTGGCGCAGTCTATGAAGAAGCAGGAAGAGCATACCGCCACCCTCACCGAGATGATTCAGGACGCCAAGGAGAAGGCGGACGCCCAGCGGGAAAAGTTCAAGCTGACCAAGGTCACCCCCCGGTACGGCGACGCTCCCCTGGAAGCCTACGCCCGGATCAGCCGGGCCAAGACCCAGGGTCAGGCCAGCTCCGCCGCCGGCTATGCCCGCCGCCGCATCGCCCAGTTGGAGGCCGCCCAGCGCTCCGACCCGGACCACGCCGACCAGATCAAAGCCGCTATCGCCCAGTTGAAAAAGGCGGTGAGCCGGGCCGGTAAAAAGAAGCTGGAGCTGACCAAGGAGCAGCTCGCCCGCGCCCGCCAAAAGCGCATGATCCGGGAGAACAAGAACCGGGAGGCCCAACGGATCCGTCAGGAGCTGCGCAAAACCCAATCCATGCGGGCCATCCGGGAGTCCGGGTATTTCCGGGAAACCGAGGTGGCCAACCGTCAGGCCGACCAACTCACCGCTACCAAGATGGAGCTGAGGGCCCAGGCAGAGCAGTTGGGCGCTACCGTCTACAAATCCGTGGACGCCGCCGCCCAGGAGTACTCCGCCGCAGCGCAGACGGCGGAGGCCGTATCCGCCCCCGTCGCCATGCCCCAGGTAGACGTACAGGCGTAAAGGCGCCCTGCTTTTTCTTTACAAAGAAAAAGCAGGAAAAAAGAAATTTTTAGACTGTTTCGGACGCCGTGGAAGCCATATCATTTCCGCCCTGTAACAAAAAACGAGGCAATCACTATAAAAATATTTTAGGCCGGACAGAAACAAATCAGGTTTCTGTCCGGCCACAACATTATAAAACGGAATAGAGAGATGTCTAAAAGTTTCTTTTTTCGCTTCCTTTTTTCTTCTTCAAAGAAAAAAGGAAGTCCGCTCCAACACATGGATCCGGAACTGCCCCGTCACGGTGAGCGCGTCCAGCGCCGCCAGCCGCGCCGCGCCGGACTTCGGGGTTTTCCAATAGTAGGGCGTCATGTGGAACAGGTCCAGCACCGCCTGCCGGTCCGGAAGGGTGAACTCCGTCTCCACCGCCACCACATCCCGGCAGCAAAGGCCGGGGTACTCCTCCCGTTTCTCCCCGTTCTCATAGGGCTGATCGTACAAAATTTCTTTCAGCTCCCACAGGTGCCTGGGCCCCGGAACCACATACAAAAAAGTTCCGCCCGGCTTGAGCACCCGGGCGAACTCCTCCACCGCCAGGGGCGAAAAGCAATCCACCAGCACGTCCACCGACGCGTCCGCTACCGGAAGATGGTACACCGTCCCCACGGCGAACTCACCGGCGGGGCAGCGCCGCGCCGCCCGTCTCACCGACGGCTTGGACAGGTCCAGCCCCGCCGTTCGCCCGCCGTTCTTGGCTACGGCCTCCGCCAGGGCCCCGGTGTACCAGCCCTCGCCACAGCCCGCGTCCAGCAGTACGGTTTTAGGCGGGGCGTATCGCTCCACCAGCTTGCACAACGCGTCCCGCAGGGGGCCGTACCAGCCCCCCTCCAGAAAGCGGGAGCGGGCGGAGGCCATCTCCTTGTCGTCTCCTGGGGTCCGGGAATGCCGCCGGTTGGCGGGCAGCAGGTTCACATACCCCTCCCGTGCCACATCAAAGCCGTGTCCCGCAGAACAGCGGTATTGCCCCGCCCCCCGCTCCAGCGCCCCGCCGCATACGGGGCAACAAAATACGCTCTCCACGCCGTGGCTCACCGTTCCCGCCACTGCTCCCGGTTCTGGTTGGACCACACCACCATATTCCGGCCCAGCCGCTTGGCGTCGTACAGCATGGTATCGGCCAGCTTCAAACAGGTCTCCAGCTTGTCCCCCAACCGGGGCACCAGCGTAACGCCCCCCGCGCTGATGGTCACCCAGGGGCTCACCGGGGAGTTGTGCTGGATATGCAGGTCCTCCACCGATTGACGCACCGTCTTCATAAACTCAAAGGCCGTGGTGCCCTGGCTGCCCAGGAACACCGCCACGAATTCCTCCCCGCCGTACCGGGCAAACAGGTCGGTGGAGCGCTGGAAGTGGGAGGCCACTGTCTGGGCCACCGTGGCGATGACCCTGTCCCCAGCCGGGTGGCCGAAGGTGTCGTTGTACAGCTTAAACTTGTCGATGTCAAACATGCAGATGGAGAAGGGCAGCTCGAACCGCACGGCCTCCCGCCAACGGGCAGCGCTGCCGTCCTCGTACCGCCGCCGGTTGGCCACGCCGGTCAGCTCGTCGATCATGGCCTGCTCCTTGAACCGGGACTGGTAGCGGTAGAGCTGGATATGGGTGTTCACCCGGGCCTTGATGATCGTCGGATTGAAGGGCTTGGTGACATAGTCCACCGCCCCCAGCAGCAGCCCCCGCTCCTCATACTGCACGTCGGACAGGCTGGTGAGGAGGATCACCGGGACATATCGGGTAATCTCCACAGCCTTCAGCTCCTGAAGCAGCATAAAGCCGTCCATCCCCGGCATGACCACATCCAACAGGATCAGGGAGAAATCCCCCTCCTTGGCGGCTTTCAGCCCCTCCTCCGCCGTGTTGCAGGTGGTCAGCTCATAGTCGTCCGCCAGAATCGAACTTAAAAAACCGGCCTGTACCGGGCTGTCGTCGATCACCAAAATTTTATCCATAAAAATTCCCTCCCATCTTTTTTCGATTTCCATCCCCGTTCCCGGGAAAGGGGAGCGGGGCTCATTAGCCCCGTCTGCCGCCGCTGATATCCTGGGCCACGTATACGGCCGTTTTCGGCAGGTCGTCCTCTCCTGTCCGGGCCAGCACGGCGGAGGCCCGCACCCAGCTCCATTCGTCCGGCCCGGCGCCCGGCGCCTCCGACCGCATCCGGTACTCAAAGGCCACGCAGGGCTGCCACCAACGCAGACTGCCGCGCAGATTTTCCATGCTCATGGTACTCAGATATTCCTCCCGGTCATCCGGGTGGATAAAGTGGTTGGCGTAGATGCTCAGGGCGGCGGTACAGTTCACTTCGCCCCCCAATACGTCCCCCACCCGGCCAAGCTGGGCGACGGCGCGGAAGGTGTCCTGTTCCAAATCCAAATAGTAGGTGGAGAAAAACAGGCTGCTCAGGCTGCTGATGATGTACGCCCGATCCTCCAGGCTCTGCATCAGCGCCCGGCTCTGGGTGGCCAAGCCCTCCCGCTCCGCGCTCTCCCGGAACACGTCGTCCACATCCTTCACACACACGGTGACGTAACGCGTCCCGCCGTTCCGGTCCGGGACGACCTCCATCAGGTTCCAGCGGTAGCCCTCGCCCGCCTTTCGGCGGTAGATCATCGTCTGGGTCTCCCGCCCGCCGGCGCAGACGCGGCCCAGTTGGTCCAGGCGGGTAAAGGTGATAAACCGCTCCACATCATCCCGGTGGACCGCGCCGTCCAGGGCAAAGCGGGCCATCTGCCCGGATAGGGGCCCCTCCCCGGGCTGCCAGCCCTCCGGGTCGGACTTGAACACCGTGCACCGGTCCCGCTCCAGATCCACATGGAGGATCTTTCGGTATGTAAAACCATTAGTATCTGACAAAGCGTCCATGATGCCCCTATCGCTGCCATTCTCCACAATGTTTCCTCCCCACATGGCAATATGAAAAAGGCCCTCTCCGGGCAAACGGATCGGACCTCAGTTATGCCAAACAATCAGGCCCCACATTCCCAGGCGGGACGCCACTCATGTCGTCTCAGTTTCCGATCCTTGGAATATCATACCATACTTTACCAAACATATCCACAACGGCGCGGAAATATGTTACCATAATACCACAAACATCGCCGTAAATCAATCCAGGTTCTCTTCCGGTGGGAAAAATTTCTCCTGCTTTCCGCACGAAAGGAGGGCGGTCCTGTGGGCCGCCCTCCTCAAAGTTTCGACGTGTTTTCTCCGCCCTCAGGACGGGCGCTTCCGCCCTGTCAGCTCCTCAATGGTGGCCACCACTTGGGCCAGGTCCATGGGCTTGACCAGGTGGGCGTTGATACCGCACTCCCTCGACCGGCTCTGGTCGCACTCCATCATGTTGGCGGACAGCGCCACGATGGGGATGCGCGAGAGCGCGGGATCGGGCAGGGTCCGGATCGCCCGGGAAGCCTGCCAGCCGTCCATCACCGGCATTTGCAGGTCCATGAGGATCAGGTCATAGGGTCCGGAGGCGGCGTCTTTCACCTTATCCAAGGCAATCTGGCCGTTTTCGGCGGAGTCAATGTCAAAACCCATCATCCCCAGCAGCTCCTCGGCAATCTCGCGGTTGATATCGTTATCCTCCACCAGCAGAATGCGCTGAACCGTCTTTCCTCCGGATGCCGGAAGCTGAAGGTCGCCCGCCAAAGGCCGCACCCGGAAGGCCAGGGTGACGGTAAAGACGCTGCCCACGTTTACCTCGCTCTTCACGTCCAGGGTTCCGCCTATCATGTCCACCAGGTTCTTCACGATGGCCAGCCCCAGGCCGATGCCGTGGACGCCGCTGAGGGTGGAGTTCTTTTCCCGGCTGAAGGGCTCGAACACTTTCTCCAGGAATTCCGGGCTGATGCCGATGCCGGTGTCCTCCACCACGAAGCGGTAGACCACATAGTCGTTGGGCAGCTCCTCCACCTCGGACACCGAGATGGACACGCGTCCGCCGGGATTGGTATAGGTGACGGCGTTGTTGGCCAGGTACATCATGAGCTGCCGCAGCTTCTCCCGGTCGGTGTAGACGGCCGTGTGGGTCAGCCCGGCGCAGTCCAGGGTAAACAGAATGTCCTTCTCCTGGGCCTGGGGCCTGAGGAAGTCGCAGACGTCCTCGACCACACTGCGCAGGTCGCACTCCGCCTCGTCCAAGCCCACGCCGGATTCTCCCGACAGGGCGGACGCCCGGAGCACCTCGTCGATCATGTTCAGGAGCTGATGTCCGGCGGTCTCCACCCGGTTCAGATAATCGCCGACCTCCTCCGGGTGATTCAGGTTCATCTTAGCCAGCGTCGTGAAGCCAAAGATAGCGTTGAGCGGGGTGCGCATGTCGTGGGACATGTTAGACAAAAATACGTTTTTGCTGTTGATCGCCTGATTGGCCTTGGTCAGCGCCTCCGCCAACAGGGCCTGCTGCTCCATCTCCTGCCGGATTTCCTCCTCTATCCGGCGGTAGCCCAGCACCACCTGGCTCACTCCCTCCCCATGGCTCACATTCACCACCCGGAGCTGGAGGTATTGCGGTTCTCCCTGGGACACCACCCGGTAGTTGACGTAATAGGTCCTGGCATTGGACAGCCGTTCCCGGATGTAATCCGGCGCGGTGCCCCTGGCCATCAACTCCCGGTCCTCCGGATGAACCCACAACTCCACGTAGCGCTCCACAAACCTGGAAAAAAGCCGATTATCCGGCAACTCATCGTAAAACATCTCGGAGGCGCGCCGGCCCATCCGGTAGGGCGTAATCTGATCCTGATCCAAGTCCGCAAAGCAGATGGTATCGTAATTTACGCTCAGCCCCTCAATGACCTCCAACTGCCGGAGATACTCCTGGTTGATGAGGCCGCGTTCCTTGTCGTATTCCTGGATCAGGTTCCGGAGCTTTTGCTCCTTCTCCAGCCGGTCGTTGATGAGGAGGGCTTTCTCCAGCAGCATACGCTGCCGCTTCTCCGTGGCGTCCCCCAGGAACACATAGAAGATGTCGCCGATTCCCTCGATATGGGCATAGTGGCCGTAATCCTCAATCCAGCGGATATCGCCATCCTTGCAGCGGACGCGGTACTCCACATAGTTCACGTCGCACTGGCTGGCGGCGATCTGGGCACGGATGCTCTTCTCCACCTCCTCCAGATCATCCGGGTGGACCAGGCCCCGGAAGGAGTTGCCGGTATGGACGCGGAACTCCTCCATACTTTCGCACCGGAAAATGCTCAGCAAGGCCCGGTTGGCGTAAATGATCTCCTCGTCCCCGTCCGCGTAGTAGATCAGAAAACCGCCGGGCATCTCGTCCAAAAGGCAGTGCAGCGCTCCGGCGTTTTCTCCCGACGGGGCGGCGCTCTCCGGGCGGGCGCCGTCCGCAGAAGCTGGGCACAGCATCCGCAGGATCTGTTCAATTCGGGACTGATCGCTCTCCTGTCCGCTCATGGTACAACACCCCTCTCGAAGTTGTAATTTTACCACAAAGCGGGAGATTTGTCACCCACTTCACGTGAAAAAACCTCACGCTTTGCAAAAAACAGAAAATCAGGCAAAAATCCACATTTTTTCTTCAAAAAAGCAAGAAATCGAAAAAAATGATCCGATTTCCAAAAAAATATGATATGATGAGGCAAAGCCGCCCCAAAAAAATTTTTACTTCGGCGGCATATCCTGTTCTCAACCGCGTCTTTATAGGTGAAAGGAGGCGAGAGCATGGACGACGAGGCCATTGTGGCGCCGTACTGGAACCGGGACGAGGCCGCCATCACCGAGACCGACCGAAAATACGGCCCCTATTGCCGTTCTATTGCGCAGAACATCCTGTCCAACCGGGAGGACGCGGAGGAGTGCGTCAGCGATACCTGGCGCCACGCGTGGAACGCCATGCCGCCCCAGCGGCCGGGGAGCCTTACTATCTGTTCGTCATCGGGGACGACATCGAAAACCTCAAACGGCTCTGAGCGCAATCATACAGCAAAACGCGGGAGCGCGGGAAATCAGACGATTTTCCATTGCGCTCCCGCGTTTTTTATGATACAATATTTTATCTAACAAAACCGCGAAGGAGATTTTACATATGCGTTCCGACCAAGTCAAAAAAGGCGTCCCCACCGCACCCAACCGCTCCCTGTTCTACGCCTTGGGCTACACCAGGGAGGAGCTGGAGCGGCCCCTCATCGGCGTGGTGTGCTCCTATAACGAGATCGTACCCGGCCACATGAACCTGGACAAGATCGCCGAGGCGGTGAAGGCGGGGGTCCGGGCCGCGGGCGGCACCCCCATCGAATTCCCCGCCATCGCCGTGTGCGACGGCATCGCCATGGGCCATGTGGGCATGAAGTATTCCCTGGTCACCCGGGACCTCATCGCCGACTCCACCGAGGCCATGGCCATGGCCCACCAGTTCGACGGACTGGTCATGATCCCCAACTGCGACAAGAACGTGCCAGGGCTGCTGATGGCGGCGGCCCGTGTAAACATCCCCGCCATCTTCTGCTCCGGCGGGCCCATGCTGGCGGGGAAGCTCAACGACGGGCGGCGCACCTGCCTGTCCCACATGTTCGAGGCCGTGGGCAGCTACTACGCGGGCAAGCTGGACGAGGATGGCGTGGACGAGTACGTCAACAACGCCTGCCCTACCTGCGGCTCCTGCTCCGGCATGTACACCGCCAACTCCATGAACTGCCTCACCGAGGCCATCGGCATGGGCCTGAAGGGCAACGGCACCATCCCCGCCGTGTGGTCGGCCCGGCTCCGGCTGGCCAAGCACGCGGGCATGCAGATCATGGAGCTGGTCAAACAGGACATCAAGCCCCGGGACATCATGACCGAAGCCGCCTTTCACAACGCCGAGACGGTGGATATGGCCCTGGGCTGCTCCACCAACACCATGCTCCACCTGCCCGCCATCGCCCACGAGTGCGGCATTGAGCTGGATTTGGACATGTCCAACGAGATTTCCTCCAAGACCCCCAACCTGTGCCACCTGGCCCCCGCCGGGGACACCTATATGGAGGACCTGGAAGGGGCGGGCGGCGTCCACGCCGTGATGGCCGAGCTGACCAAAAAGGGCCTGCTGGACACCAGCGTCCTCACCTGCACCGGCAAGACCCTGGGCGAGAACCTGAAGGGCGTGGTCAACCGCAATCACGAGCTCATCCACCCCATCGACAACCCCTACTCCCACGACGGCGGCATCGCGGTGCTCAAGGGCAACCTGGCCCCCGAGGGCTGCGTGGTGAAGCGCTCCGCCGTGGCCCCCGAGATGATGAAGCACCAGGGCCCCGCCCGGGTGTTCAACTCCGAGGAAGAAGCCATCGAGGCCATCTATGCCGGGAAGATCGTGTCGGGAGACGTGGTGGTCATCCGCTACGAGGGGCCCAAGGGCGGCCCCGGCATGCGGGAGATGCTCAACCCCACCTCCGCCATCGCGGGCATGGGGCTGGACAAGGACGTGGCCCTCATCACCGACGGTCGGTTCTCCGGCGCCACCCGGGGAGCCTCCATCGGCCACGTCTGCCCCGAGGCCGCCCAGGGCGGCACCATCGCCTTTGTGGAGGAGGGCGACCAGATCGCCATCGACATTTCCTCCTGTAAGATCGACCTGCTGGTGGACGACGCCACCCTCGCCGCCCGAAAGGCCGCATGGGTGTGCCCCGAACCCAAGATCAAGACCGGCTATCTGGCCCGGTACGCCAAACTGGTCACCTCCGCCGCCCGTGGCGCGGTGCTGGAATAAAAAGCCCTTTCTCTTTTAAGATATGCGTTGTCCGGCGCGGAAAAGAGGCGCGCAAGCCGCCCGCCTCCTTTCCGCGCCGTTTTTTGCAGTAAATAATGCGGTATGGAAAAGCAAGAATTTGTATTGTTTTAAGTATCGTATCATATAGTGGTGTCCTCCTATTTTCTGTTAAAAAGTATATCGCAGGCAAGTCCTACTGCCCCTAAACCAAACAGGCAGGTGGCGGCTGATTTATAGCCTTT
>CAJTTS010000015.1 GCA_910579155.1 uncultured Oscillospiraceae bacterium
GGACAGCTTAGATAACGTCACTGACGTCACCCCCCAGCGCGGCCAATACGTCCAGAATCTCGTGGTAGAACACCGGGCGGTCCCGCTCCCCCCGGAGCAGCTCGTTGAAAATGCGCCCGTCTTTCAAAAACAGCACGCGCCCCGCGTAGCTGGCGCTGTAGGCATCGTGGGTGACCATGAGGATGGTGGCCCCCATGTCCCGGTTCATCTTCGTCATGATTTCCAGCAGGTTTTTGGACGCCTTGGAGTCCAGGGCCCCGGTGGGCTCGTCGCACAACAGCAGGGACTGCCCCGCCACCATGGCCCGGGCGCAGGCCGTCCTCTGCTTCTGCCCCCCGGACACCTGATAGGGAAACTTGGGAAGGATGTCGCTGATGCCCAGCTTTTGGGCCACATCCGCCACCTGCCGCTGGACCGTGCTGGGGTCGGCGTGGTTCAGGGCCAGGGCAAGCCCGATGTTCTCCTCAATGGTCAGGGTATCCAGCAGGTTAAAATCCTGGAACACAAAGCCCAGCCGCTCCCGGCGGAACCGGGCCAGCTCGCCTTCGCTGAGGGCTGCGATGCTCTCCCCGTCCAGCAGGATGTCCCCGGCGCTCACCGTGTCGATGGTGGAGATGCAGTTGAGCAGGGTGGTTTTGCCGCTGCCCGACGCGCCCATGATGGCGATGAATTCTCCGGCGTCCACGTCAAAGCTCACCCGGTCCAGGGCGCGGGTGACGTTGTTTTTGCTGCCGTAATATTTTTCGATGTTTTTGACCTGTAGCATAGAGCTGCCTCCTTTGCTGATGGCCCTATGATACGCCCAAAGCGCGGCCGTTTGTATCGAATTGGTATCGGTTTTCCTTACACTTTTGTAAGGTTCTCCCGGGAGGGAAAGGTGAGGGTGACAGAGGTACCTTCATTTACCTCGGAGGCGACGCGCAGGCCGATGTCCAGGCAATCCGCCAGTTTTTTGCACAGGTACAGCCCCATGCCGGTGGAGCCGCCCTGGGCCCGCCCGTTGCTGCCGGTAAACCCCCGGTCAAAGATCCGGGGCAGTTCGTGGGCGGGGATGCCGATCCCGCTGTCGCTGACGGTGAGCTGGACTTGCCTGCCAAGCTGCCGCCCAGATAGAGTGACCAGTGGTTGGTTTCCCCGGTAGCGGGCCGCGTTTTGCAGCAGTTGGCCCAGGATAAAGGCCGCCCATTTGCCATCGGTGAAGACCGTCTGCTCCAAGTCCTCCGTCTCCACCCGGACACCGCTCTGGATGAGCAGGGTCCGGTGCTGGCCCACGGCCTGGGATACGATATCAGATAGATTGGACTCTCGGAGGATGAAGTCTTTTTCCAGACTCTCTGCACGGGCGTAAAACAGGGCCCGCTCTACATGGGCCTCAATCTGGGCCAGCTCCTGCGCCAATCTGCGCCGGAACTCCGGCTCGGCGTTCCGGCAAATGAGGCCCGCTGCCGTGATAGGGGTCTTGACCTCGTGGACCCAGCTCTCCACATACTCCCGGTACTCCCGCTGGGCGGCCTGGGCCTCGGACACCTGGGTGGCCATGGCACGCCCTGCCCGGCGGCAGAAATCCAGCAGCCTGCGTTCATAGACGGTGCGGCCCCTGGGGGCCAGCTCGGCAAACAGATATTGCTTGTCCAGGCTGTCCATGATGCCCTCCAGCTCTTGCAGGCGGGCCCGCTGGCGCAGATAGTCCACAACCTGAGACGTGGTGAACACCAGCAGCCATACGATGAGCAATAATACGGCTACCCCGGGGGCGGTTCCGGTGGCCAGCAGGAACAATACCGCCGCCCCGGCAAAAACTGCCCGGAGCAGGAGCTGTCCCATATGGTCGGCGAGAAACTCAGACATCCTCATAGCTGATACCCCATTCCCCGGCGGGTCTTGATGGCGTCAGGCAGGCCAATCTCCGCCAGTTTTGTCCGAAGCCGGGTCATGTTGACGCTGAGGGTGTTGTCGTCGATATAAATCTGATTGTCCCAGAGCGTTTCAATCAAATCGGCGCGGGAAACGATCTGGCCTGCGTGGGCCATCAGACAGGCCAGGATTTGCAGCTCGTTCCGGGTGAGTTCCGCCGTCTGACCACTGACCGATACAGTTCCTTTGGTAAGGCTCAGGCAAAGGCCCGCTGCCTCCAGTACGTCCGTCCCGTCGGTTGCCCCGCTCCGGCGCAAAACGGCCTTGATCCGGGCCAGCAGGACGGGGATGCTGTAGGGCTTGGTGATGTAGTCGTCCCCGCCCAGGCTCAGCGCCCGCACTTCATCCAGGCTGGAGCTGCGGCTGGTGACGAAGATCACCGGGGCCTTAACAGACTTTCGCAGGTTTGCGCACAGGGAAAAGCCGTCCCGTCCGGGCAGACCCACGTCCAGCAGAACCAGGTCGGGGCACTCCCGACCGGCCTGCTCCAGGATGGTGGAAAAATCCTCCCCAACGATGGGGGCGTACCCCTCGTTTTCCAGCAGCAGGGCCAGTTCCTCCCGGATGGCCTGGTCGTCCTCAACAATCATGATCTTCTGCATTTACACATCACCTCGGCTGATTTTTATCTTAGCACAGGGAAGCGGGCGGTGTCTACTGGTTTTGGCGGGGAGATTCGATAGGTACGCTCAGGATGGAGAAATCCTATGCCTCACTTGACGGAGAGGGGGCTCCCCAGAATTTAGGGAGGAAATAAATGAACAAGACGCATCACAACAAATAACAGGCTTCCTGATGAATGAAAATCTTCTAAAAAGTTCGATCCGACAGAAAACGGAGCGGGAAAAATTTACCACACCGTAACCATATCAAGCCCAGCATCGGGAGATGAAAACCCTTCCTGTCGAGCAACTGGCAGCTTTCCTCCATGAAGCCAGAGAAAGCGGCGTGTTTGAGATTACTACATGGAGCTGGCCACCGGGCTTCGCCGGGGCGAGCTGCTGGGCCACTACAGCGCTGGGTTCACGCTGGGCACCTACCCCACGTCACCACCCAGGCACAGCGTCAGGCGGCGAATACCATGGCGAATATCCTCTCCGATACTGTTGAGAACTAAGCGGATATTTCCCCGTATGGATCAGAACCTGGGTCAAAGCGCTGACCCAGGTTATTTTCCAACAAAAGCAGAGAAAAAGCCCTGAAATCTTGCGATTTCAGGGCTTTTTTGGTTGCAGAGGCCGGACTTGAGCAGACGACCTTCGGGTTATGAGCTGCGACCGGCGGCTTTTCAGCGCTTTTGGGGCTTGTTTGCTACAGGGGATTTCCTTTTTCCTAAAATCCGGTCTTTGGCAGGCCGAAAGCGAGTATGATTTATGTAATTCTCGCCCATCATATGCGCCAACACATTGATTGCAGTTTTGGCATAAATGCTTGAAGTATAGGACCTGTTTGAAAAATAAATATTGCACAAATCGTTGGCAAGTGCAAAAATAGGGATATGAACGATGTGAATTGGCAAAAGAACAATGGGATCGCACAAAAGAGCTGCTGCCGCCGGAAAGAGAGGGGAAGCGAGGCCGGCCTCGAAAGGATGATCGGAGAATGCTCAATGGGATGCTCTGGATCGTCCGGAGCGCAGTGGCGGGAATTGCCGGAGGCGTATGGCCCCTGGCAGTCTGTGTATGCCCGATTTGCTAAAGGCGGGACGATGGTATATTGGAAACCATATTTCGCGCATTGTCCGCAGATGCGGATATGGAAAACCTGAGCTCGGACTCTGCCTGCATCGATGAGATTAGGAATTCAGCGTTTCCTGAAAAACGCTCCGCACTGTGAGCGAAGAGCATTTGGAGGGCCTCCCGGTCCCTATATCACAGGTCGAACAGAGCGTACAAAAAACGCCCCGTAATCCCTGGGCCGCAGGGATTACGGGGCCTGTCAGCGCTTCCCGCAAATGGGGTCAATGCCGGCCGCGGTACCGGCATCGGAGATTGCGCGCATGTTTTTGCCACTATACCGGAACGCGCGCTTTGCTGCAACTTGATTTTGCGGGACTGTCTAGAGGAGATAGCGCGCGCGGGGCCCATACTGCCGCTCCCAGCGTGCGTTTGCCGCGTCGCCCTGGGGCAGGTTCGCACTCAGGAACACCGGGGGCTCGACGCCGTTCTCCTGAAGCTCCTGCACCGTGGCGATGACCAGCAGATTCATAACGAAGCAGCTACACAGGGTGGAGGATGAGCCCACCTCCTGGGCAAAGCCGGGCACCTGCCCCACCGCGTCGCCCAGGGGGACCTGACTGTCGATGAGCAGATCGACCTCTTCGAACAAATTTTTCCTGCTGGGGTGGCGGATCGGGCTGTCCGCCGGGGTGGACCTGCCGTATGCGGGCGAGGTGATGCCGATGGTATAGACACTGCGGCGGCGGCATTCCAGCGCCACATCCAGCGACATGGGATCAATGCCGTAAGCGTTGATGAGGACCATGGTCTCGCCGGGCGTATTGCCCACCTGGTTTGCGTTGAGCACGCCGACGCCATAGCCGGGCAGCCGCTCAAAGCTGACGCTCCGCTTCGCGCCGTGGACCAGGCTGGTGCCCGGGTCCAAAATAGGGTTCCAGGCGGCCAGCCCGCCCGCACGCCACAGCACCTCTTCCACCGCCAACTGGGAATGGGCGCCTGTCCCCAGGATGTGGATTCTACGGTCCTCCTGGATGGCGCGGCTCAGCCGCCTGGCCGCCTGCTGAAGCGCGGGCTGCTGGGTGGACAAGATGTTCTCAAACAGTTCGGTGATACAGGCTTGATATGCCCGCAGGGGTTCATTCATCCCGGTATACCTCCTAATTATAGCCTGAGCGGCGCCCGCGACGGCAAATCACGGGCGAAACGCGTGCGCCTCTTCAATCGCCCAGCGCATGTTTTCCAGCGGCACATGGGCTGGGATCGTGCAGTCCGCGCCCAGCATGATATCTGTGGGGGCGTCTTGCAGCACCCGCCTCACCTCCGCCCGGATCTGCTGCTCTGTTCCGGCGGCGATCACGCCGTTGTTGTCCAGCCCGCCCATGACCGGGCAGTGAAAAAGCTCCCGGGCGGTGCGCAGGGTCAGGCCGTTGCCCTCCATGGCCAGATTGACCAGGTCGGCCGGGTAGTCCATATAGTCATCAAGGCGCATACCCACGCCGCAGATGTGTATAAAAACCAGCTTTCCGGTGGCCTTGAGGGCGTTCAGGAAGGCGATGTCAACGGGTTTGAACCAGGTGTTGAAAAACTCCTGGGAGTAGCGGCCCCGTTCCCCGCCCTGCACTGAAACATAAAAGCCGTCAATGCCGGTCTCCGCGATCTGGACCGCGAACTGGCTCAGCCGCGCGTGAATCTTCTCCAGCCCGGCCCGCATCGCCTGGGGATTTTCCGCAAAATGGGGCGTGACGACACTGTCCCATTCCAGGATGGGGCTCACCGCGCAGCCCGCGCTGACGAAGGGGGTAAAAATAGTCTGGAACACCGGCGTCTCCCCACCCACAGCCTCAACCATCCGGCGGGCCAGGTCGATTTGCGTGGTGAACACCGGGTCGTCCGCCCGGAATTCCGGGATATCGCGCCAGTCCGCCGCCTCTTTGACGGTGGTGATCTTGGGATAGATGTCGTCGAACATCAGCTTTACCATATCCATCCCGGTGCTGCGGTAAAAGTTCAGTTGGGCGTCCAGAGCGGCCTGACCATGGCGGGCCGCCGGGCTGAAGTGCTGGAAGAACGCCGCAGGAACGCCGTTGGAATAGGGCGCGCCGGATAAGAACTGCGTAAAGCGTTCTCTAGAGTTCACAATGTCACTTCCCTTTTCTGTGAATTGTCGGCGCCCGCGCCTGTTTTTTGCGAAGGATGTGTAAAGCGCGGGCGCCGGGGTTCTTGGGGCAGGCCGAACCGTGGTTCAGTCCACCATCTCTTCAAAGTGACTGACCAGGATGGGCGGCACCCATTCGTCCGGCACCCGGTCGTCGGTATCAAACTTCGCCGTGGTTTTGGAGAGCGGCTCGCTGGCCTCGGCATACGCGTCCGCCAGTGGGCTGAAGTCGTCACATTCAGTCCCGCCCCGGCCCACGGTGAAGGGGTAGAGCTGATACCGCTCAAAGAAGCTGGTGCCCGCTGTCATGTGCATCACCCGCTGGGGATTATTGGAGGTAAAGGTATAGATGATGGGGCGGGAGACATAGAACCAGGGGCCCCAGTGCAGGTAGTAATAGGGTTCCCACTCGATCAGGCCGGCCTCCCGCCGCACGCCGCCGAACTCCAGGTTGAGCACGCCCAGGGCGTTGCCCTTTTCGCGGTTGTAGAACGCGAACCAGGGCGTGCGGGCATCGAACACCATCCCCTTGGTCGGGTGGCGGGGCAGGTCGGTGATGTGGACGTTTTTGACCGTGTGGTCCACGTCCATCCAGACAAAGTCCCCCGTGGTCTCCTTGTTGAGCACCACCGAGCCGTTGCGCAGCGCCACGACATCCAGGTCTTTGGTTACGTCAATGCTGCTCTCCACCGTGATGCCGGGCCGTCCGCTGTAGAACAGATAGGTGAGGGAGCAGTCCACCTCCTCGTAATCCACAATGGGGTTGAAGCGCTTGATCATGATGAACACCGGACCTGCGATGACGGTGAAGTTCTCGGGATGGACCCAGTCCGAGGCGTGCATCCAGGTTTTGGGCGGCGCGTAAATGCCTGGGTTCCACTGGAGCGCGCCGTTGGTCTCCAACTGGTGGCAGTAGGTCAGCCCGGGCTGGTCCTTGGGGAGGATTTCGTCAATGGAGCCGCTGTCCTTGTGCAGTTTCACCGTGTAGTGCTGATTTTCAATGGTCAGGCCATAATCCTCGCCGGAGAGTACGAGGTCCGTGGGATACAGCGGCCGTTCCGCGTTTGGATTGCCGTAGAAAATCAGGAACACCTTGCTGGTATTGGCGGGCACATCGGCCAGGAAGGCCACCTGAACGGTGGTGGTGGGCTGGCAGTTGATGTTCTGCCATTTGTCCCACACCGAGCTGGAGTAGACCTGACTGCGGATCTCCCGGGCCTCTCCGCTCTCAGAGTCGATTTCCACGACGCGGATCTCGGCGTCCGGGTCCTGAACGCGGTCCTCATAAAGGCCCAGCACGGTGTGTACGGGTTCCTGCACCCGGGCGCGGCCGCCGGTCTCCCGCAGCACATAGCTGGCGTAGTAGCGCCATGCCTTGTTCCAGTAGCCGTGGTCCTCGGTGGCCGCACACTGGAGCCGGAGGGTCTGGGAACCGCCGCTGTCCGGCTTGATATCGGCCTCGATGTCAAATTGGTCGCCGGCGCTCCAATCCAGCCGCAGATAGAGCAGACGCTCTGCGGCCCCCGCCCGCCAAAGGGCGGGCGCTGTTTTCACGCCGTCATTGACGGCGGTGAAGTCCCGGCTGCGCCGGCCGTTTACCCGCACCTCGGTGACCGCGGCGTCCGCGTCCAGAGGACCAATGAGGGCCAGCTTCAAAAAGTAATACGGTACGTCGGGGGTGGGGTGGCTGAAATAGCATTTTTCCAGGTTCATGATCAATTCCTCCACAATTATCACGCGCTTCCGCGCGTTTCTCAAAATAGGACGTGTCCGCCGTCAGCCCTTGGTGGAACCCGCCATGAGATCGGCGATATCGTACCGCTGCAACACCACAAAGGCGGCCAGCAGGGGCACCGTGGCGATGGCGATGCCCGCCATGACAACCGGCCAGGGGGTGGACAGCCCGTCGCTCACCGGAAGCTGGGAGATGGCGACCATCAGGGTCTGCTTTTGGGGGTCCCGCAGGAAAATCATCGGCAGCATAAAGTCGTTCCAGCGGGCAATCAGCGAGATGGCGCCCCAGGAGGCCAGGGCGGGGGTGATGCCGGGCGCCACGATACGGCAGAAGATCGAGAATTCCCGGCATCCGTCGATGCGGGCCTGTTCAATGATCTCGGTGGGATACTGGGAGATATACTGCCGCATATAGAAGATGCCCACCGCCGTGGCCGCCCGGGGGATAATCAGCGAGAGCATGCTGTCGATCCATCCCAGCCTGCGCATCACCACGAAGAGGGGGACGATACATACCTCTTGAGGGATGACCATGGTGAACAGCAGGAGAAGGAAGAGCATATCGCGGCCGGGGAACTGGAACTTGGCGAAGGCGTAGCCCGCCAGCGCGCAGAAGAACAGGGTAAGCACAGTGCCCACCACCGACACCACTACGCTGTTCCAGAAATTCTGCCACAGGGGGATCAGCTCGGAGACCCGCTCGAAGTTCCGCAGGGTGAAGCCCTTGGCCAGGATGTCCGGCAGGACAAAGCTCACGCCCTGGTCGGTGGGCTGAAAGGCGGTCAAAAAAACCCAGCACAGCGGAAACAACGCAATGACCGAGAAAAACACCATGCACAGGTTAGGTACCAGTTGAGCCGCCCATTTTTTTCGCCGCTCCATAGATCTCACTCCTCACTTTGCCGGCGAAGGCTGATGAAATAACCGACAGATACCACCAGCAGCACCAGCGTAAGCATGTAGCCGATGGTGGAGGCGTACCCGAGCTGGAACGAGTCGAAGGCCGTGGTGTAGAGGTACTGCACCACCGACAGGCTAGACGAGCCCGGCCCGCCCTTGGTCAGGATATAGGGCTCGGTAAAGATCCGCGCCGAGTCGATGGTCAGGTTGATGAGGCTGAACAGCAGCACGGAGCGGATGGAGGGCAGGGTGATATTGACCATGCGCTGCAGCGCGTTGGCCCCGTCCATCACCGCCGCCTCATACAGGTTGGCGTCCACGCTGAGGATGGCGGACATCACGATCAGCATATACCAGGGTGTGTTGCGCCAGATGGAGAGGATCATGACCGGCACCTTGGACAGCTCCATGCTGGTAAGCCAGGGAAGCGGCTCCAGCCCCAGGGAACTGAGCATCCCGTTAACCACGCCGATGTTTGTGTCGAACAGCATGCTGAAGATCAGTCCGGCCGCCGCCGTGGAGGTGATATAGGGCAGGATCTGGACGGTTTTGTGGAGCTTGCGCCCCTTTACCGCCCTGGTGCATAGCAACTGGCCCAGCAGCACCGACAGCGGCAGGATGAAAATCAGGTTGGCCGCCAGATACCACATGGTGTTGACCATAGAGTCCCAGAACATCTGGTCGGTGAGAACGCGCTGGTAGTTTTTCAGCCCCACAAAGGTCTGCGGACCGATGCCGTTCCACTTGTAAAAGCTCAGCACCAGCGACCAGATCATGGGATAGAGCTGGAAAATCAGGAACAACAGATAGAATGGCGCGATAAAAAGGTAGGGATAGGCCAGGTTCCGCCTGCGCCCTTTGCGCGCGGGTCCCGGCGGAGCGCAATTTTGTTTCATGGCGAAGTCCTCCAGCGGTGAGGTGGCGGCGGGAAGCGGGGGAGAGCCGCGCCCGCTCTTTCCAGGACGCCCCTCCGCAGAGTTCCGATCCGCGGAGGGGACCTGTCACAAATCAGGAGAGCCCCAGCTTTTGCCGCAGCAGCGTGCCGATGTTGGAAATGGTGGTATCCATGTCCTGGGAGCCGGCCACATATTTCTCCAGCTCGGAAGAGATGATGCTGTCCGCCTCGGCGTCATTCTCGGTGACGGGGAGGTTGTCCGACTGGTTTTCATAGGACAGCGTCACCATCTGCTTGTAACTCTCGCCCCCGTAGTAGTCCGACGGCTGGCTCCAGTAGGGGTCCGCCAGCAGGTCCTTGGTGATGGGGTGCTCGGTGGGAAGGCCCTCGGCGAGCATCTCATCCGACCAGGCGTTCCGGGCCTCGGTGTTGAGGTTGAAGTCCAGCATCATGTCCACGAACAGGTCGGTGTACGGGTCGTTCTCTTTGTTGATAACGCAGTACATGCCGATGGCCTGGGCGCCGGCGGTGCCCACATCCTCAAAGACGGGGGCGGGCATACTGCGCCAGACGCCGCTCATATCGGCCAGGTTGCTGCGCAGGTAGGAATCCCAGAAGGATTCTATATAGAACGTGGCGATCTTGCCCTCCCGGGCGGCCTCATATTGCGCGGGCTGGAAGGTGGCGGCATTGTAGAGCATCCCGCCCTCAAAAAGCTGGGCGAAGGTGTCGAAGGCCAGCCGGGTGCCGGGATCGGTGTCAAAGACCACGCTGTTCCCGTCATCGCTCCAAATTTTGCCGTTGGCCTGGGGCATGAGGCCGCGGCGGAACCAGTAGCGCCAGGTGTAGCTTCCCGGGTCTACATAGGACAGCCGGACCTCGCCGCCGCTCTTTTCCAACAGTTCCCGGCCCACTTCAACGTATCCGTCCATGGTGGACATCCGAGCGGGATCAATGCCGTATTCCTCAAAAATATCGTTGTTGTAGAACAGCATTTTGGGCTGCAGCGCGTAAGGGATGCCGTAGATGCGCCCATTATAGGTGGCCTGGTCAAAGGCGCCGTCGATGAACTGGTCCAGATACGGCTCCACCTGGTCGGTGATATCCTTGAGCAGGCCGTTCTCCGCCAGCACCTGCATGCTCACCGGGAACGTGGAGATCGCGGTCGGCAGGTCGGCGGTGGAGCCCGCCGTCAGCGACATCATCACTTGCTGGCGAACCTCGGCCTCACCCGAATAGTTCACCATTTCCACCTCGACAGACTGCGCTCCGCTGTTCTCCCGCTTTGCGTAGCCATCAAAATAGCGGCGCATGTATTCCGGCATGCCGTAGGTCCAGAAGGTCATCTTGCCCGCAGGGTATCCCTCGTCCGGGACCTTTTCCGACTGGCTGGGGGCGCTGGACGGGGCGGCTGGGGCTTTGCTCTCAGCGGGTGGTTTGTCCGCGCAGCCGTTTAAGAGCAGCGACATCACCAGGACGATGGTCAGGGCCAGTGCCGATGTTCGTTTCATTTCATTTCCTCCTTATAGTTTGTCTCCCGCGCCGCCGTCCCTCCGGTGCTCCCGGGGAGGGCACGACGGCGCAATGTGCGAATTCGACCAAAAGCCGAGCGAGAAGCAGAATTTCCAGCTTTTGGCCCGTGACAACTTTGGGCCCCGCATCTCCGACAATTCGCCCCAAATTTCTCGTCGTTTATGCGTAATTTATGCCCAAAATCTCTGAAATTATTGGGACAGATTTTTGCAAAGTCACCAAATTATGTGGGGGCTTGCTTTCTTGACGTGAATCCATTATAATGCTCATAGGACATATTTTGAACACGAAAAAGGACATATAACATGCAAAAGCAACCACACCTACAGTCTGAGCTCAGATTCTGCCGCCTGGACCTTCCCCCGGAGTTTCCCATCGCGCTGATGCCGGAGGACAAATGGTATTCCGCCCTTCCGGCCGGAGCGATGCTTCATTTTCACAATTGCCTTCAGGTGGGGTACTGCCAGGAGGGACAGGGCTATACCATCATTGACGGGGTGCTCTACCCCTATGAAAAGGGCTCCGTTTCCATAATCCCCACTAAGGTGCCCCACTTCTGCACCAGCCACCACAATGTTGTGAGCCACTGGAAATGGCTTTACCTGGACCCCCTGGCCCTGCTCCCCCGCTCCGACCACGGGAAAGAAAAGGCCCTGCTGGCGATCCTGTACGGAAGAGATAAACTGCCCTATACTATAAACTGGACGGACAGCCCCCAAATTATTCAAATCGTCCAAAGCATCATCCTGGAGCTGGAGGGGCAGGGGCAGGGGTATCACACGGCGGTGCGGGGGCTGGTGCAGGCGCTCTCGGCCATTTTGGTGCGCATGGCCTCCTCCGCCCCATCCAAGCCGGAGGGCAGGCTGTGCACAACACTTCAGCTTATCGCGCCCGCAGTGGAGTATATCACGCTGCATTACCCAGAGAGCATCACGGTGCCCCAGTTGGCTGAGCTGTGCCATATCAGCCCCACCCATCTCCGCCGCATGTTCCGGCAGATTATGGACTGCTCCCCACTGGAATACCTCCAGCTCACCCGGATGGAGGCCGCCTGCGCCCTGCTGATGCATACGGATATCTCCGTACTGGAGGTGGGCAGCCGGGCGGGCTTTGCCACCAGCACCTGCTTTACCAGGCAGTTCAAAAAGACCTTTGGCACCACCCCCGGCCAATGGAGGCTTCAGAGGGTGCGCCGCAGCGTATAAAATCCCCTTTGGCAGGGCCAAAGGGGGAAGAGGGTCGTATCTGCATCTTTTTCGGTTTGTTTCCGCACGCGCGGCCGCGCGGGACGCTCTATAATGGAAACGGGCTTGCGAGGGGGCGTTCTCCGCTCCCCTTGACGTTGTGAGGCCGGGACGCGGCCTCACGAGCAAATACGGAAAGGGTGTACAACATGGAACATCCATATCTTCTGATCCTGCGGCGGGAAAATGTGCCGGCGCTGGGATGCACGGAACCGGCCGCTGCCGCCCTGGCGGTGGCGAAGGCCAGGGAGGTTCTGGGCCGCTCTGTGGAGACGCTGCGGCTGTGGGCCAGCGGCAACGTGCTGAAAAACGCCATGGGCGTGGGGATTCCGGGCACCCGGCAGTATGGCCTGCGGACAGCGGCGGCGCTGGCTCTGGCCGGCGGGCGTTCCCGGGACGGGCTGGAGGTGCTCCGGGACGTCACCGACGGACAAAGGGCGGCGGCCCAGCGGCTGCTTTGCTCCGGTGTGATTCAAATTGAACTGGACCCCCGGCCAGAACCGTTGTATATCCGGGCGGAATGTTATGGCGGCGGGGAATCGGCGGCGGCTGTGATCCTCCGAGAGCACAGCCGTTTTCACAGGGTCGAGCGCAACGGCGCATCAATCCTGGAGCCCCGGTCCTCCGGCGAGGAGACGGACTGCGGGCCGGAATGCGGCGCTTTGGAGCTGCCGGAGATCTGGAGATTCATTCAAAGCGTGCCCGCCGGGGCGTTGGCCTTTTTGGAACGCGGGATCGAAATGAACCGGGCCGTCGCGGAAGAGGGGCTCCGACACCGGTATGGCCTTGGCGTGGGCCGGGCGTTGTACGCTAAGGCTGCCAAATCACAGGACCCCGCGGCGCTTTCCACCGCAAGGGCCGCAGCGGCCGCGGATGCCCGAATGGCGGGCTGCCCCCTTCCGGTTATGAGCACAGCCGGAAGCGGCAATCAGGGCATCGCCACCATTCTGCCTGTGGTTTTTTATGCGGAGCAGCTTGGCGCGGAAACGGACCGGGTGCTGCACGCAGTGGCGCTGAGCCAGCTTGTGACGCTGTACGCCAAGCAGTATACCGGGCGGCTGTCCTGCCTGTGCGCCGCGGCCAACGCCGCGGCCATGGGCACGGCCTGCGCCGTAGTATACCTGCGCGGCGGCGGGGTTGACGCAGCGGAGCGCGCGATACAGAACGTGGCGGCGGACACTGCGGGAATCATCTGTGACGGGGCCAAGTCCGGCTGCGCCCTCAAGCTGGCTACCGGCCTGCGGTCCGCTTTTTTGGCGGCCGATTTGGCGATGGATGGGATTTGCGCGTCCGGCTTTGAGGGCATCGTGCACCAGGACGCAGGGGAGACCATTCGCGGCATCGGCAGACTGTGCAAGGAGGGCATGTGTTCCGCCGATCCTGTTATTTTGCGCATGATGCTGGAAAAGCAAGCCGCCCTGTAGGCCTCTGTAAGAAAAATGACCTGGACTCGGCATTGTGGTTGACACGGGACGTTGGGGCCGGGGATTGTGTTGAATCCGTTTGGGGAATCGGTTTCAAGTGGAGCGGGTCGAGTCCAGGAATCAGCCTAAGGGGTTGAGTGCCAAAACGGTGCGCAATATCAGCCAGGTGATCTCCTCCGCCATGGATTTTGCCATCGACCAAATGCTGATTACCACCAATCCCACGAACGACTGTGCCCTCCCCAAACTGGAGCGCCGGGAGATGAAAACCATTTCTGAACATTTCCCCGTATGGGTCAGCGCTTGGGTCAAAGCGCTGACCCATTTTTTGATTCGGATCATTTTTCAACAAAAGCAAATGAAAAGCCATGAAATCTTGCGATTTTTTGGGTTTGGCGGAAAAATTTGTGTACAGTTCATTGCAACAACAACTGACCAAATAACCTCTTAATCACAAATGCTCTACAGAAACAGATGAAATATGAGCGACCTTTTCTCGATATTTCATCTGTTTCTGTGAGAAAATGACATTGTCAGTTGTTGTTGCTTTTTAACATTTACACAACTTTGTCTGCCCTCTCCTTCTTTACGAAGAATGCCCCTCTTGGCGATAAGTTCCGCCCATTTGTTCAAATGTAGGCTTTTCCATGATGCTTCCCTCCGATGTCTTGAATATCCCTGCAATTCAATCACTTTCGGCTGTCTGCAAATAGTAAGGGAGAGGTAACTTCCTTACGAAGTTTCTCCCAACCCGGCGGGCATTTTTGCCGTTACAGGTCTTGAATGCGGGTCTTTTTCACCTGCTGTACGGTTTTCCAGCGCTTGCACAGGCGGCACAGGCCATAGACCGCCAACAACAGCAGCGCGGGGATGTTTTCTACCAGGAATGCCACGGCCAGCGTTCCGCCCATGGCCGCCACCGAGGAGTAGCCGCTTACCTGGACCATCCAGACGATCGCCTGCACCACGCACCGCAGCAGCCACAGCCCCGGCAGCGCCAGACCCAGCCGCCCGTCCTTCTTCACCGCCAGAAAAATCTCCACCGCGACCGCTGCGGCCATCAACGCCAAAATCACGGGCATGTCCTGCATTTCCATGATAAACAGGTCCATGTCCTCCTCAAAGTGAAATCCCGTGTTCATTGTCGCTCCTCCTTCGTCTTCCGGTACTCGCTGAGCAGTAGCTTGGCCGTGTCAAAGTCCAGTTTGTCGTCCACCGCCAGCCGCTTCACCAGCGCCACATAGGGGTCCGCCTCCGCCGTCTCAGCCAGTCGTATCTTTTGGATCAGCCGGTCCAGCCGCAGCCGCACCGTGGGATAGCTGACGCCATACTGCGCCGCCATCTCTTTGAGCGAGCCGGAGACCAGAACGAACCGCTTGATGAACGCCGCGTCCTCGTCCTCCAGGCTCGCCATCCAGATGGGAACCATATCCATGGCCGCGCCCCCTTTCATAAAATTAAATATAACATAAATTTTATGAAAGTCAACTATTATTTTTATTTGAATAAAAATAAAAAGCGCCGCCCTGCCGGTGCAGAGCGGCGCTTCCTGTATTCAGTCTGAGCATCAACTCAACAGCAGCTTGTCGTCCGCCTCGTCGGACCCGGTGGCCTGACCGAACTTGGCCAGCAGGTCCTCCACGGTGAGCTTCTTCTTCTCCTCCCCGGAGATGTCCAGGGCGATGTTCCCCTCGTACATCATGATGAGCCGGTTGCCGTGGGCAATGGCGTCCTTCATATTGTGGGTAATCATCAGCGTGGTGAGGCGGTCCTTCTGCACAATGCGCTCGGTGGCGTCCAGCACCTTGGCCGCGGTCTTGGGGTCCAGGGCGGCGGTGTGCTCGTCCAGAAGCAGCAGGTCAGGCTTACGCAGCGCGGCCATGAGCAGGGTCAGCGCCTGTCGCTGGCCGCCGGACAGCAGCCCCACCTTGGAGGTGAGCCGGTCCTCCAGCCCCAGGTCCAAAATTTTCAGCATTTCCCGGTAGTGGTCCCGCTCGTCCCGGGTGATGCCGGGGCGCAAGGTGCGGACCCGCCCCCGGCGGGCGGCCAGGGCCATATTCTCCTCGATCTGCATGGTGGCGGCGGTGCCCATCATGGGATCCTGGAACACCCGGCCGATGTATTTCGCCCGCTTGTGCTCCGGCAGCTTGGTCACATCCACCCCGCCGATGGAGATGCAGCCCTCGTCCACCGGCCAGACGCCCGCCACCGCGTTGAGCAGCGTGGACTTGCCCGCGCCGTTGCCGCCGATGACGGTAACGAAATCCCCGTCATTCAGGGTGAGGGACACTCCCCGCAGGGCGGTCTTTTCGTTCACCGTGCCGGGGTTGAAGGTCTTATAGATGTTCTTCACGTCAAGCATGGGCGCTCTCCTCCTTCTTCGCAGGTTTGACGGCCTTGGAGAAGTATCTGCCCTTCCAATAGGGGATGGTGAGGAACACGGCCACCACCAGGGCGGTGAGCAGTTTCAGATCGGTAGTCTCCAGCCCCAGGCGGAGCACCAAGGTGATGACGCCGTAATAGATGATCGCGCCGATCACACAGGCCAGCAGCTTCAGAGCGAAGTTGCGGAACACCCCGCTGAGCAGCACCTCGCCGATGATGACGGCGGCCAGGCCGATGACAATAGCGCCCCGGCCCATATCCACGGTGGCGCTGCCCTGATACTGGGCCAGCAGGGCCCCGGCCAGGGCCACCAGACCGTTGGACACCACCAGCCCCAGCACCTTGCTCACGTTCGTGTTGATGCCCTGGGCCCGGGCCATATTGCCGTTGGAGCCCGTGGCGCGCAGCGCGGACCCCTGCTCCGTGCCGAAGAACCAGTATAGCACGGCGATGACCACCACCACCAGCACCACCAGCAGCAGAATGGGATTTTCCGGCGTCAACTTCCGGATGTTCCGGGAGGACACCAGCAGATCGTGTCGGTCCACGCTGATGGCCAGGGAGTTCTTGGTCTTGGCGGATTCGTCCCCGATGGCCATGATGCGCAGGTTGATGGAGTACAGCGCCAACTGGGTGAGGATGCCGGACAGGATGGCGGGGATGCCGCACACGGTGTGGAACAGCCCCGTGGCAAGCCCCGCCAGCATTCCCGCCAGCAGCGCCGTCAGCATGGCCAGCCAGGGGTTGGCCCCCATGCTGATGAGCAGAGCGCACACCGCCCCGCCGGTGGCCAGGGAGCCATCCACGGTCAGGTCAGCCACGTCCAGGATACGGTAGGTGATGTACACCCCGATGGCCATGACGCCCCAGGCCAGCCCCTGCCCCACGGCGCCGGGCATTGAGTTCAAAAATGAGAGCAGGAAGTCCATACTCATTCCTCCAATGTAGATGATGGCACGGCAAACGTATGGCGGCCGTTACGCCAAAAACCGCGGGAAAGGAAATCGCTTTCCCGCGGTTTCTCAGCGTTATTTTTTGAATCAGCCCTCGATGGCCACGTAGTCGGCGGGCATGGTCAGGCCCAGTTGCTCGCAGATGGAGGCGTTGTACTTCTTGTCCAAGGTGGTATCGAAGCCGATGGGCATCTCGGACACGCTCTTCTCGCCCTTCAGAATCTGCGCGGCCATCTCGCCGGCGATGTGGCCGATCTCATAGTAGCTGATGGACAGGGTGGCCACGCCGCATCCGCCGCAGATGCCCTCCTCGCCGCAGATCACGGGCACCTTGGCGGGGATCACCACGTCGGCGATGGTGGAGGTGTTGTCCGCCGCAGTGTTGTCGGTGGGGATATAAATGACGTCGGAGTTGTCTGCGGCGGTCTGGGTCACGGCGGCCAGATCGTTCACGTCATTGAAGCCGTAGCGGGTGCAGGTGTAGCCCATGCTCTCCAGGAAGCCCTGGATGGTTTCGATCTGATAGACCGAGTTGGGCTCGGCGGTGCAGTAGAGCAGGCCCACGTTGGTGGCCTCGGGGAACAGCTCCTGGATCATGGCCGCCTGCTGGTCCAGCGGGGCCAGGTCGGAGGTTCCGGAGATGTTGCCGCCCAGCACCTTGTCCTCGGTGGTGTCCAGGTTCAGGGCGATGCCGTAGTTGGTGACGGCGGTGCCCAGGACGGGGATGGTGTCGGTGGCGGAGGCGGCGGCAGTGAGGGAGGGCGTGGCGTTGGCCAGGATCAGGTTCACGCCGTCGGCCACGTAGCCGTCGATGATGGTGGTGCAGTTGGCGGGGTCGCCGCCGGCGTTGCCTTCCTTGATCTCCACGTTGTCGCCGAACTCTTCCTTCAGGGCGTCCTTGAAGCCCTCGGTGGCGGCGTTCAGGGCGGTGTGGGGCAGAAGCTGGCAAATGCCCACCACGTACTTCTCACCGGAAGCGGGATCGCTGCTCTCGGCGGGGGCCTGACTGGGCTGGTTGCTCTCGGCGGTCTTGGACTCGGCGGGGTCGCTGCTGCCGGAGTCGGGGTCCGCAAAGGGACCGTTATTGGAGCAGGCGACCAGGGATAGGGCCATGACCAGCGCCAGCAGCAGCGCCATCAGTTTTGCAGTCTTTTTCATTCTGTATTCCTCCAAATTATGCTTTATCGCTTTGTGTCGTCAAAGTGCTCTGGGCACAAAGAATGGAGCTTTTCAGCTCACGACCGCTAGTATAACGCTTCACAGTGTTGATGTCAAGAGCAAATTACGGATTTCCACAAAATTCGCCGGTAGAAATTCAAAACGTGGAGGCAAGGGGGGCGCCCCGGCGGCCCTGCTGTCACGCTGCGAAGCGGTCCAGGGCGCTCGGTCGCTTTTCCTCCGTCTCGGGCAAATCCCAGTCCCACTGCGTGGGCCTGGGGCTTTTGCCCTCGCTTTGCTCCATCCGCGCTGCTCACGACGGCTCCGCGCTTCTTCATTGTCACGCTGCGCCTGTTCGCCACGCGCGGCTTCGCTCCGTCTCGGGCAAATCCCAGTCCCACTGCGTGGGCCTGGGGCTTTTGCCCTCGCTTTGCTCCATCCGCGCTGCTCACGACGGCTCCGCGCTTCTTCTTGAACGGACTGTAAATACTTCCCTCCATGGGTGGACTTTTTGAGCGGTTTGTGCTAAAATACCAAAAGAAAATGGATTGGTATGCCAAAAGAGGAGGAGAGTCCCATGCGGATCGACGTGCTGGGCGTGGCCTTTGACAACGTCACCATAGACGAGGCGGTGGAACGGGGGCTGGAGCTGTTGGAGCAGGAGGGCCCCCATCTGGTGGTCACTCCCAACCCGGAGATCGTCCAGCGGGCCAACAAGGACCCGGAGTTCTCAGAAATCCTGTCCCGTGCGGACTTGGTCATCCCCGATGGCGTGGGGGTCGTCTACGCCGCCAAAATCCTGGGCCGTCCGCTGAAGGGCCGGGTGCCGGGCATCGATTTCGCCTCCGCCTTGCTGGGCCGGGTGGCCGGGACGGGCAAGCGCCTGTTCCTGCTGGGGGCGGCCCCCGGCGTGGCGGAGCAGGCCGCGGTCAACCTCCGGGCGGCTTACCCCGGCCTGGTAGTGTGCGGCGCCCACGACGGCTATTTTAAGGAGGACGGCCCGGTAATCGAGGCCATCCGGGCGGCGCGGGCCGACATCGTGTTCGTCTGCCTGGGTTTCCCCAAGCAGGAGAAGTGGATCGCCGCCAACGGCGAGGCCGCCGGGGCAAGGCTATACATCGGCCTGGGCGGTTCCCTGGACGTGTTCGCGGGCAAGGTGGAGCGCGCCCCGGAGCGGTTCCAAAGACTGGGGCTGGAGTGGCTGTACCGGCTGATGAAGGAGCCCTCCCGCATCGGGCGCATGGCAAAGCTGCCCCTGTTCCTGGTGGCTGCCGCAGGGGCGAAAATCAAGAGGAAATGATAAGATATTCCACAAATTTTTTATAGAATAGAAAGGTAGATGCTCTATGGTCTATATCCTGTTGGGCGAGGGCTTCGAGGAGGCCGAGGCCCTGGTCACCGCCGACGTGCTGCGCCGGGCGGACATCCCCGTCACCCTGACGGGCATCGGCAGAGACACCGTCACCGGCTCCCACAACATCACCGTCCGGACCGACAAACCCGTGAACCTTGTCAAGCTACAGCCGGACGACATGGTGGTGCTCCCCGGCGGCATGGGGGGCGTGGCCGCTATGGAGGGCAGCGGGGAGGCCATGGCGCTGATCCGTCAGGCTGCCGCCGGAGGCGATTACTGGCTGGCCGCCATCTGCGCCGCCCCTACGCTGCTGGCCAGGGCGGGCCTGCTCCCCAAAGGGGTGCGCTGCGTGTGCTATCCCGGTATGGAGGGCGAGCTGTCCCAGGCTGGGGCGGTCCCCGCGATGGACAAGGCCACGGTGACCGACGGCAGGCTGATTACCGGCCGAGGCCCCGGCGCCGCCTTTGACTTTGGCCTGGCTCTGGTGGAGGCGCTGGCAGGCCCCGGCGCCGCCGGCAAGGTCCGCGTTGCCATGCACTACGGCGTATGACCGTTAAGGAGCGTAAGGCAGAGCTGCGCCGCCACGCCGCCGGCCTGCCCCAGGTGGAGGCAGGAGCGCTGTTTGAGCGGTTTCTGGCCCTGCCCCAAGTGGAGGCGGCGGGTACCGTCATGGTATTCTACGGCACCGGCCGGGAACCGGACACCGTCCCCCTCATCCGCGCCCTGCTGAAACAGGGTAAACGGGTGACCCTGCCCGTGGTCCTGCCCCACCGGGGCATGGAGGCCCGGCAGGTGCTGGACATCGACAAACTGGTCCCCAACCGCTTCGGCATCCCCGAACCGGACGACTCCTGCCCCGTCGTCAACAAGAATGAGATTGCCGCAGCCCTCATCCCCCACCTGATGGTGGACCGGGAGGGCTACCGCCTGGGCTGGGGCGGCGGGTATTACGACCGCTGGCTGATGGATTTCTCCGGCTTCACCGTGTGCGTATGTCGCCCGGGGCGACTGGTGGAACACATGCCCCGAGAGGAATTCGACGTCCCGGTGAAGCTTGTCCTCATTGAGGAGTAGGAAGGGCGGAGGGCATTTGCCCTCCGCCCATGGGTAGGTTAAGGGGCCCCCACAAAGCCGTCTCTCAGGCTTTGTGGGGAAAGGAGGGGCAGCGGAATGAGCAAGTTTTCGCCGTTAGGCGGAAACAAGCGATATGGAGCTTGCCCCGACGTTGTCACGCTCGGGCTGGGCGCATAGCCGGGTCGCTTTCGCTACGACTCAGGCAAAACCCAGTCCCACTGCGTGGGCCTTGGGCTTTTGCCTTCGCTCCGTTCCAAGCTCCCCTATGCGCCTGCCCTCGCGCTTCTTGCTCAGCAGCAGCCGTCGTTGCAGCCGCAGCCGTTGTTGCAGCCACAGCCATTGTTGCAGCCACAGCCGTTGTTGCAGCCGCAGCCACAGCCGCAGTTATTGCCACCACAGCAGCAGCAGCAGTTATTGCCGCCCCAGCTGTTCCCGCCGCCGCAGCAGCAGCACAGGAGGAGGATCAGAATGATGATCCACCAGCAGCCCCCACCGAAACCACCATTGTTACCACAACACATGATTTTGTCACCTCACATTTAATGTCCCGGTCACAGAGACCGGCTCGGACGTCGCAACCGTGAAGCATTGCGGCGCCGGAGCCGAGCCCCGTGGCTCCCCGGCCTCGCGGTCAGCTCTCAACCCGTTTCTGCGTTATACTATGTGGGGACCCCGAAATTGGTTCCCCCGCCCGGTTGACCGCCCGGACCCCCCTGTAAGGAGTGATTTCAATGGCAGATGAGCGCCGTCCCGGCGGGAACGTCCCATCCCAGCCCCGCCGCAGTCAGCCCCAGCCCCATTACCCCCAGTCCCAGCCCCATTACTCCCAGTCCCGGCCCCAGCACAGCCAGGGCCAGCCCCAGCGGGAACCCTCCCAATCCAATACCCGCAGGGCCACCAAGCGCCACCGCAGCGCGATGTCCCGGGTGGCGGGCGCGTTCCTGTACGTCCTGCTGGTCATCGTTGGCTCCGGCGTGCTGGCCACCGTGGGCTGGATCTGGGCCTGCGACCTGCTGGGCCTCAACAAGGAGCCGGTCTCCATTGAGGTCACCATCGACGACGACACCGACTTCGACGCTGTGGTAGACCTGCTGGAGGACGAGGGCTTGATCCAGTACAAGTTCCTGTTCAAGCTCTACGCCACCTTCTCCCACGCCCAGGATAAGATCGCCCCAGGCCGATATGAGCTGAACACCGAAATGGACTACCACGCCCTGGTGTCCAGCATGAGCTCCTCCTCCTCCACCCGGCTGACCACCAACGTCACCATCCAGGAGGGTCTGACCATCGACCAGCTCTTCACCCTGCTGGACGAGCGCGGCGTGTGCTCGGTGGAGCGGCTTCAGGATATGGCCGCCAACCATGACTATGCGTTCGACTGGCTCCGTGACCGCCCCCTGGGGGATTACCACCGGCTGGAGGGCTACCTGTTCCCCGACACCTATACCTTCGAGATGGGCGAAAATCCCAAGTATGTCCTCAACAAGATGCTGGTGAACTTCGACGCCAAGATGGACGAGTATATGCCCCGGTACACCGGCGAGGATGCCCAATACTCCCTGCACGACATCGTCACCATCGCCTCCATGATCGAAAAGGAGACCGACGGCACCAACAACGAGGAGCGCAACGACTACCGGAGCATCGCCTCCGTCATCTACAACCGTCTGGAGAACCCCGCCGCCGAGACGGTGGGTTACCTCCAGATCGACGCCACCCTGGTATATCTCAACGGCGGCAAGGTGCCCACCCTGGCGGACCGGGAGATCGACTCCCCCTATAACACCTACCTGCACCAGGGCCTGCCTCCCGGGCCCATCTCCAACCCCGGTATGCAGTCGCTGCTGGCCGCCATGAACCCGGCGGACACCAATTACTACTTCTACGTCCTCAACCCGGAGACCAAGCAGCATGAGTACACCCGCACCTATGCCGAGCACGAGGCGCTGGTGCAGCGCTACCAGAGCAATGGCGGCTAACCCGGAGATTCTCTCCCCCGCCGGGGACCGGGAGCGGCTGGACATGGCCCTGGCCTACGGCGCAGACGCGGTATACCTGGCCGGAAACGCCTTCGGCATGCGGGCCTTCGCCGGGAACTTCGACCGGGAGGGGCTGGCGGAGGCGGTGAAAGCCGCCCATGCCAAGGGGGTGCGGGTCCACGTGACCTGCAACACCCTGGCCCGGAACAACGAGGTGGCCAAACTTCCCGAGTACCTGGAGTACCTGGACGCCATCGGCGCGGACGCGGTGATCGCCGCAGGCCCCGACGTGCTGGATCTGTGCAAACGCCATGCGCCCCACGTCCAGGTACACATGTCCACCCAGACGGGCATCACCAACTACGAGACGGCCCGGGTGTGGCATGAGCTGGGGGCAAGCCGGGTGATCCTGGCCCGGGAGCTGTCCCTGGACGAGGTGGCCGAGCTGAAAGCCAAGGCCCCTCGCGGCCTGGAGGTGGAGTGCTTCGTCCACGGCGCCATGTGCGTGTCCTGGTCGGGCCGGTGCCTGCTCAGCAACTATATGACCGGGCGGGACGCCTCCCGGGGGGCTTGCGCCCAGCCCTGCCGCTACCAGTACGCCCTGATGGAGGAGAAACGGCCGGGGGAGTATTTCCCCGTGTTCGAGGAGAACGGCGAGACCTTCATCATGAACAGCCGGGACATGTGCATGATCGACCACATTCCGGAGCTCATTGCCGCCGGGGTGGACTCTCTCAAGATCGAGGGCCGGGCCAAGAGCGCCTATTACGCCGCCATGACCACCGCCGCCTACCGCCACGCAGTGGACGCGGCGGCGGAAGGCGCGCCGGTTGACCCGGTGTGGCGCTCCGAGGTGGACAAGGTGAGCCATCGGCACTACTCCACCGGCTTCTGGTTCGGCCAGCCGGGGCAGTACACCGACTCCGCCCGGTATGTCCGGGACTGGCAGGTGCTGGCCGTCGTCACCCGCTGCGACGCAGCCGGTAACGCCACCCTCTCCCTTCGCAACAAGTTCGCCGCCGGGGACGAGATCGAGGTGGTGGGGCCGGACGTGCCCGCCTTTCCCATGACCGCCCCCATGATGCGAGACATGGACGGCTTCGAGCTGCCCGAACCGAAACGGCCCCAGATGGAGTTTCGCATGAAGCTGCCCCGGGCCGTGCCGCCCCTTTCCATTGTGAGGGCCTGCCGCCCCAGTTCATAGCGCGTCCCAGCCAATTGGGACGCCAATCCATCACAAATCAAAACTGCCTGGACACCCGTCCAGGCAGTCTTTGCAAATTCAAAGAGAAAAACGGGAGGAAAACAACATGAGACCAATGCGCAGATTTCTGCAAGCGCTGACTCCGGAGCAATGTAACGAGGTTTTGGCACGGGGCACCTCCGGGGTGCTGGCGGTGACGGGTGACGGGGGCTATCCCTACGCGGTGCCGCTGAGCTATGTGTGGGAGGACGGAAAGCTGTATTTCCATTGCGCCGTATCGGGGCATAAGCTGGACGCCATCCGCTCGGACAGCCGGGCGTCCTTCTGCGTCATTGACCAGGACCATGTGGTACCCGAGGAGTACACCACCTATTTCCGCTCTGTCATCGTGTTCGGGCGGACCCGGGTGCTGGACAATCCCCAGGAAAAGCGCCGGGCCATTGAAGCGCTGTCCAGCCGGTACCGCCCCGGCTTCCCGGAGGCCATGGCCGCCGAGATCGACGGCGCGTGGGACCGTCTGTGCGTGGTGGAGCTCGCCGCCGAGCTGGTAACCGGCAAGCAGGCCAAAGAGCTGGTGGAACGCGGATAGGGAAATTTTCGGTCCCTTTTCAGATTGGCGTTGCAAGAAGGACAGGTTGTCCCAAGCGGTAATTGCACAATGTGCTATCGTTGCATCAGTTTTTGCCCTGTGCAAGCAATCACTTTATTAGGGAAAAAAGTTTACGAGCAGAGCTATATCGAAAAGTATTCGCAGGGTAAAACGGTATCTTAACGGACTTATCCCATTAAAATGGTAAGCGCATGCAGCCGCCGCAGCGATCTGAAAAGGAAGAATTTTTCCCGCCTGTGTTGCGCGGCGGCAATTTGGTATACAATAAAAGGATAAACCGTATTGGGAGGTCTGCCCCTTGCTTGACGCCATCCTGCGCCGCTTCATTCCAAACTATACCGAAACAAACACCCCGGCTGTCCGGGAGCGCTGCGGCCTGCTGGCCGGAGGGGTGGGATTGGGGCTCAACATCCTGCTCTTCGCCGTGAAACTGTGCGCCGGGGTGCTCACCGGGGCCATCTCCGTCACCGCCGACGCCTTCAACAACCTGTCCGACGCCGCCGGTTCGGCGGTGACCCTGGCGGGATTCAAGCTGGCCTCCCAGCGGGCGGACGAGCGCCATCCCTTCGGCCACGGCCGGATCGAATACCTGGCGGGGCTGGCAGTATCCCTGCTCATCCTGCTGGTGGGGGTGGAGCTGGGGCGCGGCTCCCTGGAAAAGATCTTCCACCCCGAGGAGACCGTCCTCACCCCCCTGGCCGTCTGTCTGCTGCTGGCCTCCGTGGCGGTGAAGCTGTGGATGGGCTGGTTCTACGCCGCCCTGGGAAAACGGATTGATTCCTCCGCCCTGGGCGCCGCCGCCACGGACGCCCGGTCCGACGTGCTGGCCACGTCGGCGGTGCTGCTGGGGCTGCTCCTCTCCTGTTTCCTCCATCTCCAATTGGACGGCTGGCTGGGACTGCTGGTGGCGGCGTTCATCCTGCGCTCCGGCTGGGGCGCGGCCAAGGACACCCTGGATCCCCTGCTGGGCACGCCCCCCGACCCCGCCATGGTGACGGACATTGAGGGCCTCATCCTCGGCCACCCCCAGATTCTGGGGATCCACGACCTGGTGATCCACGACTACGGCCCCGGACGGCGGATGATGTCCGTCCACGCCGAGGTGCCCGCCGACGGCTCGCTGGTGGACCTCCACGCCGTCATTGACCGGGCGGAGCGGGAGCTGGCGGACCGCTTCGGCCTGGAGGCCGTCATCCACCTGGACCCAGTGGATCGGGACGATCCACGCCGGGACCGGCTGCGCGCCCTGGCGGAGGAGCTGGCACGGGAGATCGACCCTAGCGCCACCGTCCACGACTTTCGCTGTGACGGGGACGGGCAGGTGGCCTTCGACGTAGTGGTGCCTTACGACGTGGTTTTGTCCGACGGGGAGGTGCGGAAGGCCCTGGCCGAAAAGCTGCGCACCCGGGAGCCGGGGTGCGACCCCGCCGTCGGAGTGGACCGCTCCCACGTGCTGTGATGCTCCCTGTACGCGGGGACGTTCCTCCCCCGAGCGGGGACGGCTCCAAACAGGAGGCGCATATGGGCCAGGGCTTTGCCCGCCCGCGTATGAACTGTCCCCGCGCAGGGAAGGCATGTCCCCACGCCCTGCCGGGATCATCCCAGGCAAAAACGGATAATTTACAAATTACTATGGAATTTCGCCGCCGTTCGGCTTATAATGACAAGAGAATCATATTGCTACGCTTCGCCTGTTCGCGACGTGCGGCTTCGCGCATATGAAAGGAAAGGGTGGTCCAAATGCCCCGCAGCATTCTCATCGTTGAGGACGACAAAAACATCGCCGACCTGCTCCGGCTCTACCTGGAAAAAGAGGGCATGATCTGCACCGTGGCCGGCGACGGCCTGATGGGCCTGGAAAAGTTCCAGGCCGTCCAGCCGGACCTGGTCATTCTGGACATCATGCTGCCCTCCATGGACGGCTGGTCCGTGTGCCGCAAGATCCGCGAGACCTCCAAGACCCCCATCATCATGCTCACCGCCAAGGGCGAGCTGGAGGACAAGGTATCCGGCCTGGAGATGGGGGCGGACGACTACATCACCAAGCCCTTCGAGACCAAGGAGGTGCTGGCCCGGGTCCACGCCGTGCTGCGCCGCTTCGGCGAGGAGGAGCAGCCGGAAAAGCGCCTCTCCTTCGACAAGCTGGTGGTCAACCTGGACTCCTACGAGCTGCTGGTGGACGGCAAGCGGGTGGACACACCCCCAAAAGAGCTGGAGCTGCTCTTCCACCTGGCCTCCTCCCCCAACCGGGTGTTCACCCGCAACCAGCTTCTGGACGAGGTGTGGGGCTTCGACTACTTCGGCGACTCCCGCACGGTGGACGTTCACATCAAGCGCCTGCGGGAAAAGCTGGAGGGCGTCAGCAGCCAGTGGAGCCTCAAGACCGTATGGGGTGTGGGCTACAAATTTGAGGTGACCAATCCTTGAAAACCATGTACGGGCGGCAGTTCGCCACCATGGTGGGCATGGTGCTGCTGTCCTTTCTCATGCTGGGGGCCTCCTTCGCTACGCTGAGCTACCAGTACACCATCCGGGACAAGAAGGACACACTGGAGCGCAACGCCAAGTATATCGCCCAGTTCACCTCCGACTCGGTGAAGTCCGGGGGGGAGCTGGTGTGGCAGACCGACGCCTTCCAGAGCTACCTCAACTCGGTGGCCCAGGTGTCCGACTCCCACGTCATGGTGACCACGCCCGACGGGATCATCCTGTACGCCACCAGCGGCTCCACCGAGCTTACCAAGCTCCAGGGCGCCCTGCTGTCCCAGCAAACGGTGTCGGACATCGTGGGCGGCTCCTTTCTGGGCATGACCACCCTGGGCGGGCTGTACGACGAACCCCGCTACCTGGTGGGCCTGCCCATCACTACCCTCACCAGCGCGGGAGCCAGGCACATTCAGGGGCTGGTGCTGGTATCCGCCTCCGCATCCAATATCAGCGGGGTGTGGCACGACCTGTTCGCCATTTTACTGGTCACCACTTTGGCGGTGGTGCTCATCGCCGCCATCATCAGCTCGGTGACCAGCATGCGCCAGTCCCAGCCCATCAAGGAGATTGCCGCCGCCGCCCGGCAGTTCGGCCTGGGCCAACTTGACGTGCGGGTGGACGTGGGTCCCCGCCGGGATGAGGTGGGCGAGCTGGCCGAGGCCTTCAACGCCATGGCCGACTCCCTGTCCAAGAGCGAGCAGCGGCGCTCGGAATTCATCGCCAACGTGTCCCACGAGCTGAAAACCCCCATGACCACCATCGCCGGCTTCGCCGACGGCATCCTGGACGGCACCATCCCCCCCGAGCAGGAGCGCCACTATCTGGAGATCATCTCCTCCGAAACCCGGCGGCTGTCCCGGCTGGTGCGGTCCATGCTGGACCTGTCCCGGCTGCAATCCGACGAACGGGCCGCCCAGCAGCAGTTCGACCTGTGCGAGACCCTGGTGCGGGCCCTGGTGAGTCTGGAGCGGAAGGTGAACGCCAAAGATCTGGAGGTGGACGCCCAGCTCCCCGAGGATGAGCCCATCCCCGTGTGGGGGGACCAGGACGCCATCACCCAGGTGTGCTACAACCTGCTGGACAACGCCATCAAGTTCTCCCAGGAGGGGGGCGTGCTGGGCCTGTCCGTCACCGTCAAGGGCCCCAAGGCCACCGTCACCATCAGCAACCAGGGGGAGACCATCCCCCCCGAGGAGCAACAGCTCATCTTCGACCGCTTCCACAAGACCGACCACTCCCGCTCCGCCGACCGGGACGGGGTGGGCCTGGGGCTGTATATCGTCAAGACCATTCTCAACAGCCACAAGGAGAACATCACCTGCACCAGCGAGGACGGCGTGACCAAATTCATCTTCACGCTGACACGCGCGTGAGCGGCACGGCTCAGCGCTCAGAACCTTGATCGGAGGGCTCCCTAATATGGACAACTACCTCAACTACCGCTGGCCCCAGGGCCCTGGCTTGCAGCCGCCTCCCCTGCCCTCTTCCCAGCCGCCCCGGCCCCAACGGAAGCCCCGCCGCATCCGGCGGTGGCTCGTCCCCCTGGTGGCAATCGTGCTGTCCCTGTCCCTGCTGGGCGGCATCTGCGCCTGGGCCGTAGGCAGCATCGCCGACATGATAGCCCAGGCCGACCCCGGACTCCCCGAAGACCCCCGGCCCCGGATCAGCCGCCGCGTGGACAGCTCCCCCGGCTGGTCCGCCGACGACCTGCCCTGGGGGGAGCCGGACCCGTCGGTCCGGCTGAGCACCCACCCCGCGGGTCCCGCCCTGTCCGGCCGGGAGGCGTACCGGCGGGTCCTGCCCACCCTGGTGTGCGTGGAGGCCGCCCACGCCGACCCCTTTGACGGTGTGAGCGTGGGTACCGGCGTGGTAGTGTCGGAGGCGGGATATGTGCTCACCAACTACCACATTATCGACGAGACCGTCTCCGTCCGGGTGCATTTGCTGGACGATCCCGGCGCCTCCTACGACGCCAAGGTCATCGGCTTTGACGAGGAATTCGACATCGCCGTGCTCAAGTTTGAGGCCGGCGGGCGGGAGCTCACCCCCGCCCAGTTGGGGGACTCCGACGAGCTGGCCGTAGGCGATTGGGTGTACGCCGTGGGAAACCCCATGGGCTACCTGCTGGGGTCCATGTCGGTGGGGGTGGTGTCCGCCCTGGACCGGGATGAGGACGCCTCCGGCAGCGCCCTGGGCCTCATCCAAACCGACGCCGTGCTCAACCCCGGCAACTCCGGCGGGGCCCTGATGAACGAATCCGGCCAGGTGGTGGGCATCACCTGCGCCAAGATCACCGGCGTGGAGCGGGAGAGCGGCGACTCCATCGAAAACTCCGTGGTGCTGGAGGGCATGGGCCTGGCCATCCCCATCACCGCCGCCCTTCCCTTCGTCAACCACATCCTGGCCACCGGCGAGACCTGGCGGCCTGCCATGGGCATCACCTGCCAGGCCAAGACGGTGGACGGCCGAAAGGGCATCTCAGTGGCCACCGTAAACGACGGCGTGCCCGCCCAGGAGGCAGGTTTGCAGGTTGGCGACCTGATCGTCACCGCCAACGGCAGCCCCGTCACCTCCCTGGTGGAGCTGCGGCGGGTTCTCTACCGCGTGGGGGTGGACGGCGAGCTGACCTGCACCGTGGTGCGCGATGGGGCGGAGTTGGAGATCTCCTTTGCCCTCATCGAGCTGCCCGAGCAGGACGACTGAGGCCGCGGCGATGGAACGGGATCAAGTGGCCGCTCTGCTGGCCGGGGCGGAGGGATACCTCTCCGGCCAGGAGATGAGCCGCGCCCTGGGGGTAACCAGGGCGGCGGTATGGAAGGAGATCGAGGCCCTGCGCGGCGCGGGCTGGCCCATCCAGTCGTCCACGCGGAAGGGCTACCGGCTGGCGGGGCCGCCTCCCGCCCTGTCTGCGCCCTATATCTCCGCGCGGCTGAGCCGGAGCAATCTCTTTGCCGGGAAGGTCCGGGTGGAGCCACTGGTGGACTCCACCAACACTTGGCTGAAGCACCGGGCCGCGTCCCTGCCCGCGGGGACCGCCCTGCTGGCCGAGGAGCAGTCCGGCGGGCGGGGCACCCACGGCCGGTCCTTCCAGTCCCCAAAGGGGGACGGCCTGTACCTGTCGGTGCTCATCCGGCCCCGCGTGGGCCTTGCCGACCTGCTCACCCTGACAGGCTGGGTGGCGGTGGCCGCCCGGGAGGGCACGGCTAAGGCCAGCGGCGCCCCGGTGGACATCAAGTGGCTCAACGACCTGTATCTGAATGGCCGGAAGCTGTGCGGTATCCTCACCGAGTTCACCCTTTTGGCGGAGAGCGGCGAGCCGGACTATGTGGTCGTCGGTATGGGCATCAACATGAATCAGACTCGGGACACCTTCCGTGCCCAGGGGCTGGAGGATATCGCCACTTCCCTGGCTATCGAGGGCTATCCGGTGGAGCAAAACCACCTGGCCGTGTGCCTGCTGGAGGAGCTGGACAAGCTGGCGCGGGACTTCCCCGCCGGACGGGCGGGCTACCTGGACCGCTACCGCGCCCATTGTATCACCTTGGGGCGGCGGGTCAGCTTCGACGGGGAGGGGGCCCTCCAAACCGGGACGGTCGCCGGGGTGAACGGTGATTTCGCCTTACAGGTGGCCGGGGACGACGGGAAGGAGCACACCGTGTCCTCCGGAACGGTGAAAATGATATGAAAAGCACCCTCTGCGTGGCAGAGGGTGCTTTTTATTCATTGAAAGCTGTCCAACAGAGCATGGAGCTGGTCCACAAGCTCCTCCTTGGTCATGTCCCGCGAGCCGTGTGCCCTAACCTGATAGAAAATCCCCTCGTACACAAAGTTCCCGTAGCACTCGCCGACACTGTAAACGGGCTCCTTCTGCGCGCTATAGATCATGACGATCTCCGCCACCGTGCCGTTGGGCATGGTATAGCTCTCCAACTGCTCCACCCGGTGGTCCTGGTACTCAAGCATCCCGCCCAGGGAACCGTCCCAGCCCTCCGGGGGCTCCATGGTCTTCGTCAAGACCTTCATATCCACCATCGCGCCTGCGCCGGACACGGATTCCAGATAATAGTACACCTCCACGCCGTCCAGCCCCATGGTCTCGTCGTTCTGCCACAGCATCACACGGCACCCATAGTCCTCACTGAGTCTGCCCATGTCGTCGCCGTCCTGATACCACGTCTCTTCATCCCCCCGGGCCCAGATGCAAGGGATGGAGCGGCCCAGGAAGTCCCATGCCTCCTCCCTGGTGGCAAAAGTGGGCTGTACGATGTGGAAGGGGTCCTGGTTCGCCTCATAGGCCGCGATCAGCTCCTGGCTGAAAGCGCTGAGGGGAAATTGTGTGTAACCCCCATATACCTGGAAACCCACATAGTGTTGGCCGTCGATTTCCTTGTCGGCATGGACCCGGACCATCAGTTGATACGCAGCCGTGGCGGCGAAGGTGGTCCCCACCAGTGCCAGACACAGGCAGGCCGCGATCAGCCCCGCCCGCAGAGGGCGGACACTCCGCCGCTTCACGGGCTTCTGTTCCTGCTGTTCGATCAAATTCTTCATCATACGCTCCTTTTCCCCCTGGGAAAACCGAAGGCCGTCCAGCGCTTCCCGGTACTCCCGCTCAGTTTGGTTCATATTCTTTGCCTCCTAACATGTCCCGCAGCTTCTTCCGCCCCCGGCTCAGGTGGGCGGACACCGCCGCCTCGCTCCGCCCCGTCAGTTCTCCGATCTCCTTTACCGAATACCCTTCGTAATAAAAGAGATAAATCGCCTCCCGGTATTTGCCGGGCAGGGCCATCACCGTCTCCAGCACGTCGGACCGGGGCGGCTCCGGAGCGACCTGGTCGCGGACCTCCTCCAGCGGCACGGCTTTGCGCCGGAAGGCCCGCAATTCGTCCTTACAAGCGTTGATGGTAGCGCGGATCACCCACGCCCGCTCGTGCTCGGGGCATTGGAATTCCCCCTCCCCTGTCAGCAGCTTGAGCAACACCGTCTGGCAGACGTCCTCCCCGTCCTGAGTGGAACGCAGGTAGGTGTAGCTCAGCCGCAGGATCAGGTCGGAGTAGGCGTTCACCAGCCGCTCGGCCTCCTGTTGATCTCGCTTCATGTGGATCTCTCCTTCAAAGGCGCCTTCACTGACAATACGAATCAGGGATGCATATCCTGACAGGGCGGCAAAAATTTTTTGCTCCGCCCACGGCCTTAACAAAACCGCAACCCCTTCCGATATATTTTATAGAATCACAAGCCGGAAAGGAGCGGTGTGGCATGGAACTGCGCAGCACGCGGGAAATGCGGCGCAACGAGCGCTTGGACAAGGTCATGGCGAAAAAGGCGGAGAACTCCGCAGCCCCTGCCAGGGCCCAGGCGCAGCCCGCCCAGAAGCAGGCCCCCGCCGACAAGGTGTCGCTGTCCCGGCAGGCGCTGGACTGGCTGGAGGAGCAAAGCCAAAAGATGTGGGAGCAGAATCAGAGCCGGGAGCAGCGGCAGGGCGGGGCATACGGCGCCCTCAGCGCCCTGGACAGCGCCGGCAGCGAGCTGGACCTTCTGAGCAAGGCGGCGGACGTACAGGACAAGTGCCTGAAAATCGCCGCGTCCATCATGAAGGGGGACCGGGTGCCGCCGGAGGACCTGGAATACCTGATGAAAAACGACCCGGAGGGCTACAAGCTAGCCCTGGCCCTGCGCCGGGAGAAGGAGGACCCGGAGGACTGCGAGAGCGTCCTGGGCAACAAGGAGGAAACCGGCTCCGCGCAGGAGAGCGGCGGGGAAACCGCCTCCGTCCAGTCCCCGGAGCCGTCCGGCGGCGATGCCGCACCTGCGGCGGAGTAACCACGGTTGGAACCAGGAACGGAGGACCGGAGAACCCTTTCCCCGTGGGGGCAATCGGAACCGGGTACAGAGGGGCGGAGTCCCCTTCCTTTGTGGGGACAGTTCAGACCAGGTCGGGCAGAAACCTGATTCTTTCTGCATGTCCTGTTCGAGTCGTCCCCACAAAGGAAGGGGACTCCGCCCCTGCCAACTGCGGCAGCATAAGATGTCCCCACGGGGGAAGGGCGCTTCGGCCCTTTCTTTCTGGTTTCAGTTATTCCCGCACAGGAAAAGCCGTCCAGCCTCATCGGGCCGGACGACTTTTGTGTTTTGTATTCGGTTTCAGCCCGCGGCCCCGCTCAGCACTCCAGCTTTTCCAGAGTGCAAGTCTTGGCGATGGACTTACGGATTTCCGCCCGCAGGGGCAGCACGGAGGAGGGCGACACGGACAGCTCGTCGATGCCGATGGCCAAGAAGGTCTCCAGCAGGGACAGGTCCGCGCCCAGCTCACCGCAGATGCCGATCCAAATGCCCGCCTTGTGGGCGGCATCGGTGGCCACCTTCAGCGCCCGCAGCACCGCGGGGTGGTGGGGGTCGAAAAACTTGCCCAGGTCGTTGGCCTGACGGTCGCAGGCCAGGGTGTATTGGGTCAGGTCGTTGGTACCCACAGAGAAGAAGTCCACTTCACGGGCCAGCTCCTCCGCCACGAAAACGGAGGCGGGGGTCTCAATCATGATGCCGATCTCGGTATCCTTGCGGTAGAGAACGCCCTCTGCGTCCAGCTCCGCCATCACCTTCTGGCAGGCCCGCTTGCACTCCCGGACCTCCCACACGGAGGTAATCATGGGGAACATGATGGCCACCTTGCCGTAGGCCGAGGCGCGGTACAGCGCCCGGAGCTGGGTTCGGAACACCTCGGGACGGTTCAGGCAGATGCGGATGGCCCGCACGCCCAGGGCAGGGTTCTCCTCTTTCTGGAGCTGGAAGTAATCCACCTGCTTGTCGGCGCCGATGTCCAGCGTGCGGATCACCACCCGCTTGCCGTCCATGGCGGCGGCCACGTCCCGGTACGCCTTGAACTGCTCCTCCTCGGTGGGGTAGTCGCTGGAGGCCAGATACAGGAACTCGGAGCGGAACAGGCCGATGCCCTGGCCGTCGTTGGACAGCACCGCCGCCACGTCCTCGGGAGAGCCGATGTTGCAGTACACCATCATGTTCCGGCCGTCCAGGGTCACGTCTTCCTGGCCCTTCATGGTCTCCATGAGCAGCTTCATCTCCTGCTGCTTCTCATACTTGCTCTGGAACACGCTCAGGGTGATGTCGTCCGGCTCGATGGCCACCTGGCCCGTCTCGCCGTCGATGTAGGCCATGCGGCCGTTCAGCTCCGTCTTGAGGAACTCGCCCAAGCCGCAGATGGCGGGGATGCCCATAGTGCGGGCCAGGATGGCGGTGTGGCTGTTGCCGGAGCCGCCCTGGGTGATGAAGCCCAGGATTTTGCTCTTGTCCAGTTGGAGGGTCTCGGAGGGGGCCAGGTCGTCCGCCGCCAGGATCACCGGCTCCTCGGAATCGATGCCGCCATCCACAACACCCATGAGATTGTTGAGAATCCGCCGGGACACGTCCTTGATGTCGGCGGCGCGGGCCTGCATGTATGCGTCGTCCATGGCGGCCAGCATGGCCGCGAACCGCTCCCCGGCGATCTCCACCGCCCGCTCGGCGGTGCAGTGCTCCTCGTCCAGGGCAGCGTTCATACAGTCCACAAAGTCCTCGTCCTCCACGAACATGGCGTGGGTCTCGAACAGCATGGCGGACTCCTCGCCGACCTCCTCCCGGGCCTTCTCGGCCAGGGCGGCGAGCTGCTCCATAGACTTTTCCTTGGCCTCCTCCAGGCGGCGCTTCTCCGCCTCAATGTCGGCAGCCTGCGCGGTGGAGATGGTAACCGCTCCCCGCTGGAAGAAGTACACAGGCCCCTTCACGACCCCCTTGGATACGCCTTTTCCCTGTATTAAAATCATATGTCTTCCTCCTAAACTATGATTTTGGGGCGTCCGCCCATCGGGCAGACGCCCCAAAATTGGCGTTTACAGGTTATCCTTGAAGAACTGCTCCAGCGTGGCGGCGTCGGCTTCCTCATTCGCGCCCTCCACGGTGACGGTGACCGTCTCGCCCTGTTTGATGCCCAGTCCCATCAGCGCCATCAGCTTAGTTCCCGCAGCGGACTTGCCGTCGGCCTTGGCGATGGTGACGGTGCTCTCCAGCGCCTTGATGGCCTTGACCAGCAGGCCGGCGGGACGGGCGTGGATGCCTACGGGGTCGGTGATGGTATAGGTGAACTGCTTCATGGTGATCGGTCCTTTCCTTTTGTGTTACGCGTCGGCGGATTCCACCTCGGCGCTCTGGCTGCTTTGCTCCTGACTCATATAATAACACCCATAGGCGGGAATGTGCAATCCCTCTAGAATATATTTTTTTCCAGTGAGCAAATCTGTGAATTTTCCCGGATCATGGGGGAAGGCGACGGACTTCCCCTCTCCGGTGAAATTGAACACGCCGATGATTTTCTGGCCGTCAAAATACCGCCCGATGGCCAGCACCCCGTCGTCCCCGGTGTCCAGCGTCCACACGTCGGCGGCGGCGGAGAAGGCCCGGTTGCCCTTGCGCAGGGCCCCTAGAGCGCTCAGCCCCCGGAATACCCGCCCCTCCGGGGTGGACAGGTCGTCTGCGTGGTCCGCCAGATCCCATCTCATTTTTCCCCGGTGGAGATACCGGCTGTCCTCCGCCTTTTCCGGGTCGTTTTTGTAGCTGTAGTCGTTCACCTGGGCGATCTCGTCCCCGCTGTACAGCAGGGGGATGCCCGTCTGCATGAACATCATGGCGTGAAGGGTGAGGTCGAACCGCACCGCCCGGTCCATGGCGCCCCCGTCCTCCTCGAACCCGGCCCTCTCAATGCCGCACAGGCTGGCGGTGGTGCCGCACTGGCGGGCGTCGCCGCTGGCGGGGTCGGCGTTGTACAGCTCGCCCCGGCTGACGCTGCCGTCCACATGGCCCTGGAACCAGTCGCTAAGGAATTTTTTGTGGGGGACCTCCGAAATCCCCCACTGGGCCAGCGTATTGTAATCCAGACCCCAGCCGATGTCATCGTGGCAGCGCAGGTAGTTCAGGAACACATACTGCTTGGGCAAGGCGTTCACCGTGTCAAGCTGCTTTCGCAGCAGCCGGGTATCCTTTGTGGCCACGGTGTGCCAGGTGGTACACATGGTGGTCACGTTGTAGAGCAGGTGGCACTCCGGCTTCTCCACCGTGCCGAAGTAGGGCACCACCTTCACCGGCTCCATCACCACCTCCCCCAGCAGGATAACGCTGGGGCACACGATCTCCCCGATCATCCGCATCATCCGCACGATGGTGTGGACCTGGGGCAGGTTGCGGCAGTCGGTGCCCAGCTCCTTCCAGATGTAGGGCACCGCGTCAATGCGGATCATGTCCATCCCCTTGTTGGCCAGGAACAGGAAGTTGTACATCATCTCATTGAACACCCGGGGATTGCGGTAGTTCAGGTCCCACTGGTAGGGATAGAAGGAGGTCATGACATAGTGCCCGCAGTCCTCCAGCCAGGTGAAGTTCCCCGGCGCGGTGGTGGGAAACACCTGGGGTACGGTTTTTTCGTACTCCCGGGGGATGGCCGGGTCGGCGAAGAAGAAGTAGCGGCTCATGTATTCCCCGTCTCCAGCCCGGGCCCGTTTGGCCCACTGGTGATCCTGGCTGGTGTGATTTATGACGAAGTCCATGCACACGTTGACACCCTTTTTGTGGCAGGCGGAGGTGAGCTTTTCCAGGTCGTCCATGGTGCCCAGGCCGGGACGTACCCTTTGAAAGTCCGCCACGGCGTAGCCGCCGTCGCTGCGGCCGGGAACGGTGTCCAGGAAGGGCATCAGATGGATGAGATTGACCCCGGTCTTTTCGATATAGGGCAGCTTTTTGCGCACGCCGTCCAAGTCCCCGGCAAAGTTGTCGATGTACAGCATCATGCCCATCAGGTCGTTGGACTTGTACCACTCTGGGTCCGCCTCCCGCTCCTCGTCTCGCTTTTTCAGCGCGGTGGGGCGCTCCTCCGCGTAAACCCGCAGCTCGCCGCGCAGCTCGTTGAACATGGCCTCGTTGTCATACAGCTCCATATACAGCCAGCGCAGCTCGTCCATATGGCGCCCCAGCCGGGCCTGGAACAGGGCCTCCTCTTTCTTCGTCATGAATTGCACCTCTTTCCCCATCTGGGATGGGTTTGATTTGGTTATTTGACCTGGATGACCTGCTCCAACGCCTTGCAGGGGCCGGGTTGGATGGCAACATCCCCGTAGTCGTCGGAGTTGGTCACCAGCACCGCCACCACGTCCGGGTGGCCGGCGGCGGCGATCTTGCCCCGGTCAAACACGATGAGCTTGTCGCCCGCCTTCACCTGCTGCCCCTCCTGAACAAGGCAGGTAAAGCCGTCTCCGTTCATGGCCACCGTGTCCACGCCCACGTGGATGAGCAGCTCCATGCCGTCGGGAGAGGAGAGGCCCACCGCGTGCCTGGTCTCCGCCACGGTGGAAATTTCCCCGTCGAAGGGGGCCACCACCACACCCTCGCTGGGCCGGATGCCCACGCCCCGTCCCAGGACGCCTGCGGCAAAGGTCTCGTCAGGGATCTCCTCAGAGGGGATGGCGGCGCCGGACACGGGGGCGTACACCGTGCCGGGCTCACAGTGGATGGAAGGAAGGGTGGGGTCGGGCTGGGCCGGAGCGGCCTTCTTGGCCTCAGCGGGTTCTGCGTCCTGATAGCCGAACATCCAGGTCAGCACAAAAGCCACGCCGATGGAGATGGCAGCCATGATGATGTAGTTGATGGGGTCATGGAGGCACAGCAGCAGGCCGAACAGGCCGGTAACTCCGGTGCCGCTGGCGCCCAGGCCCACCAGGGAGGCGTACATGGCGCCCGCCGCGCCGCCGACGGCGCCGCAGACGAAGGGCTTGAAGTAGCGCAGGTTTACGCCGAAGATGGCGGGCTCGGTGATGCCCATGAAGCAGGACAGCGCGGAGGGCAGCGCCACGGATTTGGTCTTGCCGTTCTTGGTCTTGAGGGCCACGGCCAGAGTAGCCGCGCCCTGGGCCATATTGGCGGCGGAGGCCAGGGGAAGCCAGTAGGTCACGTTATAGCTGGACAACTGGCCCACGTCAATGACGGTGTACATATGATGGATGCCCGCCACCACGGTGGTGGAGTACAGGCCGCCCATGATGAGGCTGCCAACGCCGAAGGGCAGGGCGATCAGGGCCTGGATACCGCCGATGATGCCGTGCTCAATGGTGGAGAAGATGGGGCCGATGATGGACAGAGTCAGGTAGCCGGTGACGAACACGCTGACCAGAGGGGTGACGAACAGGTCGAACATGGCGGGGACGATCTTATGCAGGCGCTTCTCGAGGAAGCACATCACCCACACGGCGATGATGACCGGGATGACGCTGCCCTGGTAGCCCACCATGTTCACCTCATAGAGGCCGAACCACACCTTTTGGGTCTGCAAGACGCCCTCCGTCGCCACGGTCCAGGCGTTTTGCAGGTTGGGGTGGATCATAATCATGCCGATGACCGCGCCCAGATACGGGTTGCCGCCGAAGGCCTTGCCCGCGCTGTAGGCGATGAGGATGGGCAGGAAGGTATAGGCGGTGTTGGCGAACAGGTTGGCGAACACATAGATGGAGCCGGAGGTGTCGATGTTCAAAAAGTCGTTGTTCACCATGAAGTTCAGCGCCTCCATGATGCCCATGAGGAAGCCGCTGGCCACGATGGCGGGGATGATGGGGACGAAAATATCGCCCAGAGTCTTGATGGCCCGCTTGAACATGTTCTGCTGGGCGGCGGCCGCAGCCTTGACCTCCTCTTTGGTAGCGGCGGACAGGCCGGTGATGGCGATGAACTCATCGTAGACCTTATTCACCGTGCCGGTACCCAGGATGATCTGGAGCTGTCCGGAGGCACTGAACACACCCTTCACGCCGTCCACATCCTCCAGGGCTTTCATGTCGATCTTGCCGTTGTCCACGGTGACCAGCCGCAGGCGGGTGGCGCAGTGCGCCGCGCTCACCAGGTTTTCCCGTCCGCCCAGCAGGTCGAAGATATCCTGGGCGCACTTTTTGTAATCCAGTGCCATATGTATTCCTCCCATTCAATTTGAAATCGAATCCACTAGTGAAATCAATTTCATATCATGGTTGAATTATAACAAACGGCAAGGTCTGTGTAAATTGATGACTTCTCCAAATCTTTGCGGCTCATTTTGTGCATAATAATGAAACCGATTTCACATCAGCCTGTGCGCCTGAAACGCCCGGTAAAGGCCGTCCTCCCCCACCGGGGCGCACACCTCGTCGGCGGCTTTTTTCAGCGTCTCGCTGCCGTTGCCCATACAGATTCCCACCCCCGCAGCCCGGATCATCTCCAGATCGTTCATGCTGTCCCCAAACGCTACCGTATTCTCAATGGGAATGTCCAGATATGCACACAGCCGCTCCACGGCCATCCCCTTGTTGAAGGCTTTGTTGATGAGCTCGCCGTTAATCGCGCCAAGCTGGTCCGTGCCTTGTATGCAGAAGTCGAAGCCGTCCCCCAACACCTGCATGGGCTCCCGCAACCCGCCGGCGTCGCGGCTCACAAACCCGATCTTATAGACGGGTTCCCCCCCATACTCCGCCATGGGGCGAATGCCCAGCTCGCTTTCGATCTGTTCCCGCCAGCGCAACAGCTCGCTGTTGCCTCCGGCCTGGGCGCTTTCCCGCAGAAAGTCCTTGAAGCTCTCATCGGTATAGCTGTGATCCTTGCCCTCCACCGTGCGGAATACGCCGTTGCGCTGGAAAACATCCATGGCCGTGCCGCACTGCTCCGCGGTCATGGGGTGGTCGTAGACCACCTGCCCGCCATATTCGATATAGCCCCCCGCGCTGCCCACCAGGCCGTCAAAGCCGTAGCGCAGCAGCGGGGAGAGCATCCCATAGTTGCGTCCGGAGCACAGAACCACCTTGTGGCCGTTGTCCCGCGCCTTGCGGACCGCCTCAACAGCGGAGGCGGGGGGCACGTTTTTCCCCGGCTCGGTAAGGGTCCCGTCAATATCCAGAAAAATCAGCTTGCATTCCATAGCGGCCTCCTGTCGGCATCATGATGAAATTGATTTCATCTCAAATGATAGCAGAAAGCTCCTCTCGGTGCAAGGGGAAGAGCCACCGTTGCTTTCGCCAAATATTTGCTGCAAAATTTAGCGAATATGCCCAATCTCTCGGGAAAGTTTGCGCCGCAGCCCACTGGAAATCCGGCTGGACTTGTGATATAATGTGAAATAGATTTCAAAAACAGGAGGCGCCTATGAACATCGCGGATATCGCCAAGCTGGCGGGGGTGTCCCCCTCTGCCGTTTCCCGCTACTTGAATCAGGGCTATCTGTCCCAGGAGAAGAAAGAGGCCATCCGCAAGGTGATCGAGGAGACGGGCTACCGCCCGCTGGCCCAGGCCCAGGCCCTGCGCACCCGCAGGACCAAGACCATCGGCGTAGTCCTGCCCAAAATCGACTCCTTCTCCGTCAGCAGCGTCATGGCGGGCATCGACTCCGTGCTGGAGCAGAGGGGTTTCCAGATCCTGCTGGCGGACACCCACAACGACCCGCTCAAAGAGCTGGACTATCTGGACAGCTTTGACGACCAGCGGGTGGACGGCGTGATCCTGATCGGCACCGTGTTCACCGCCAGGCACATCGCCATGCTGAAAAAAAGCCGGGTCCCGGTGGTGGTGGTGGGCCAGCAGTTGCCCGGCGCGTCCTGCGTATACCACGACGACTACCACGCCTTTTATGACATCACCACGCTACTGGTGGCCAAGGGCTGCCGCACGCTGGGGTTCATCGGCGCGCTGCCCCAGGACAAGGCTGCGGGCCAGGAGCGCAGCCGGGCCTATTGCGACGCCCTGCGGGACGCCGGGCTGGAGGACCAGGCCGGGCACACGGCCGTGGCCGGGTTCAGCGCCTCCTCCGGGCGGGAGAAGGCCCAGGAACTGCTGGAGACATACGGCCCGCTGGACGCGCTGGTGTGCGCCACCGACTCCATGGCGGTGGGGGCGCTGCAATACCTGAAAAGCCTGGGCCTGCGGGTGCCGGAGGACATCCGGCTTACCGGGCAGGGAGGCTCCGACCTGTGCGGGGTGACCACCCCCACCATCACCACCATCCGCTACTTCTACGAGGACAGCGGGGCCAACGCCGCCGTCCTGCTGCTGGAGCGGCTGGAACACCCGGATGCTCCGGCAAAGGAGATCAAGTTGGGTTACCAAATTGTAGAAAACGAGTCCAGCCGGTAAACGATTCGTGCGGTTTTCGATAACAGCGGGGAACCCCTTCCCCAGCGGGACGGCTCGAACCAGGAGAAGCAGAACGGATAAGGTTTCTGCCCGCCTTGGTCTGAACTATCCCGCTGGGGGAAGGGGTTCCCCGCTGTTTATCGTTCTGGAATCACTTTATGACTAGCTCGCCGTCCCGCACGTCCACGGTGAGGGTGGAATCGGGGATGGCCTCTCCGGCGATGATCTTCCGCCCCGCCAGGTTTTCCACCGTGTGCTGGAGATACCGGCGCAAGGGCCGGGCCCCGTACATGGGGTCGTAGGCCGCGTCCAGGATCAGGGACTTGGCGGCGTCCGTCAACTCCACCTTGAGACGCTTATCCTCCAACCGGCGGTTCAGGCCGGTGAGCAGCAGGTCGATGATGTGGTAGATGTTGTCCCTTGTCAGCGGCTTGTAGAACACAATCTCGTCCAGCCGGTTGAGGAACTCGGGCCGGAAGGAACGCTTGAGCAGCTCGTCCACCTGGGCGCGGGCCCCGGCGCCGACCTCACCGTCCGGGCCGATGCCGTCCAGCAGGTACTGGCTGCCCAGGTTGGAGGTGAGGATGATGACGGTATTCTTAAAGTCCACCGTCCGGCCCTGGCTGTCGGTGACGCGCCCGTCGTCCAGCACCTGGAGCAGGACGTTGAACACATCCGGGTGGGCCTTCTCCACCTCGTCGAACAAAATCACGCTGTAGGGGTGGCGGCGCACCGCCTCGGTGAGCTGTCCGCCCTCCTCATAGCCCACGTACCCCGGAGGGGCCCCGATGAGCCGGGAGACGGAGAACTTCTCCATATACTCGCTCATGTCGATGCGCACCAGGTTCTTTTCGCTGTCGAACAGGGCCTCGCTGAGGGCCTTGGCCAACTCCGTCTTGCCCACGCCGGTGGGACCCAGGAACAGGAAGGAACCGATGGGCTTGTCGGGGTCGGCGATGCCGGCGCGGCTTCTCAAAATGGCCTCGCTGACCAATCGCACGGCCTCCTCCTGGCCCACCACGCGCCGATGGAGGATGTCCTCCAGGTGGAGCAGCTTCTCCCGCTCGCCCTCCATCAGCTTGGACACCGGGATGCCCGTCCAGCGCTCCACAATGCGGGCGATCTCCTCTTCGGTGACCTTGTCCCGGAGCAGGTTGTCCTCCTTGGATTGGGCGGCAAAGCCCTCCTGCTCCTCCAGTTGCTTTTTCAGCTCGGGGATGGCGCCGTACTGAAGCTGGGCGGCCTTTTCCAGGTCGTACTCCCGCTGGGCCTTCTCCAACCGCGCGTTGGCGGCCTCTAAATCCTCCCGCAGCTTCTGCACCCTGCCGATGGCGTTCTTTTCGTTCTCCCACTTGGCCTTGCCGGCATTGAATTGATCCCGCAGCTCGGCCAGCTCCTTTTGGATGTCCGCCAGCCGGGTCTGGGAGAGCTGGTCGTCCTCCTTTTTCAGGGCGGCTTCCTCAATCTCACACTGAATGATCCGCCGGGAAATCACATCCAGCTCGGTGGGCATGGAGTCCATCTCGGTGCGGATGAGGGCGCAGGCCTCGTCGATCAGGTCGATGGCCTTGTCGGGCAGGAAGCGGTCGGTGATATAGCGGTTGGACAGGGTGGCGGCGGCCACGATGGCCCCGTCGGTGATCTTCACCCCGTGGAACACCTCGTAGCGCTCCTTGAGGCCCCGGAGGATGGCCACCGCGTCCTCCACCGTGGGCTCGTTGACCATGACGGGCTGGAAACGGCGCTCCAGGGCGGCGTCCTTCTCGATATACTGGCGGTACTCGTTCAGAGTCGTCGCCCCGATGCAGTGCAGCTCACCCCGGGCCAGCATGGGTTTGAGCAGGTTGCCCGCATCCATGGCTCCCTCGGTCTTGCCCGCGCCCACGATGGTGTGCAGCTCGTCGATGAACAGCAAAATCCGGCCCTCAGACCGCTTTACCTCGTTGAGCACAGCCTTCAAGCGCTCCTCGAACTCGCCCCGGTACTTGGCTCCGGCGATGAGGGCCCCCATGTCCAAAGCGAAAATGGTCTTGTCCTTCAATCCGGCGGGCACGTCGCCCTTGACGATGCGCTGGGCCAACCCCTCGGCAATGGCGGTCTTGCCCACGCCGGGCTCGCCGATGAGCACGGGGTTGTTTTTGCTCTTCCGGCTCAGAATGCGGATCACATTCCGTATCTCATCATCCCGGCCGATCACCGGGTCCAGCTTGTTCTGCCGCGCCCGCTCGACCAGATCGGAGCCGTACTTTTTCAGCGCCTCGTAGGTGTCCTCCGGGTTGTCCGACGTCACCCGCTGGTTGCCCCGGAGGTTGGCCAACGCCTGCATGACTTTCTCCTTGTCCACGTTATAGGTGCGGAACAGCTCCTTGAGACCGCTCTCCGCCGTGTCGATAAGGGCAAGCAGGATGTGTTCCACAGATACGAATTCATCCTTCATGCTCCCCGCAATGGCGAGGGCCTGGTTCATGGCCTTGTCCACCCCTGCGGAGATGTAGACCTTGTCCGCCTCCCGGCCGGAGCCGGACACCTTGGGCAGCTTTTCCACCTCGTGCCGGACGGCGGCCCGGAAGGACTCCACCGTCAGCCCCATATTGGTCAAAAGCTGCGGGATAAAGCCTCCCTCCTGATCCACCAGGGCCAACAGCAGATGGGACTGCTCGATCTGCTGGTTGCCGTGCTGGGTGGCGATATTCTGGGCGTTCTGGATGGCCTCCAGGGATTTCTGGGTAAACTGGTTCATGTTCATGGTGAAATTCACTCTCCTTTGGGCGGTTGGGAAGCCCACCGCCTGTCTGTCATTTCATTTACTAGTATACCCCGTCCCTCCCAAAATTCATGAACTGCCTGTAAACAATTAGCACTCTACTCACGAGAGTGCTAATCCAATTTATTCACATAATTCCAGAAACGACCGGAATATTTTTTCGCCGTCCACTGTATCGGGCCGGGCCAGCGCCCCCGTCATCCGCTCCGGGTGGAACTGGACGGAAATCAGTGGCAGGCTTTCGTGCTCCACCGCCTCCATAACGCCGCCCTCGGACCAGGCCGTCACCCGCAGCCCTCGGCCCAGCCGCCCTAAACCCTGGTGGTGGCTGCTATTCACCGGGAACACCGGGCCGTACAGGCGGCGAAGCAGCGATCCCTCCGCCGCACGCACCGGATGAACCTGGTCGCCCTCCTCCCTTTGGTGGAAGGGAACCAACTCCGGGCTCAGATTCTGAATCAAGTCGCCCCCCAACCACACGTTGACCACCTGATGTCCCCGGCAGATGGCCAGCACCGGCCTCCCGGCTGCGCAGAACACGTTGAGCAAGGCCAGTTCCGCCTCGTCCCGGGCCCGGTCAATGCCCCGTGAGGCTGTGTTCCCCTGACCGAACAAGGCCGGGTCCATGTCGTCCCCACCCACCAGAATCAGGCCGTCATAAGACAGGTCGGGGGCGGGGAGGTAACGCGCTTCCCCCGCGCCCCCGGCGGCCTCGACGGCGGCCAGATAGTTGGCGGCGTCCCCTCCGCCGGTGGACAGCAAAATCTTCGGCCTCATAATGCGCTCCTCTTCCTTTTGAAGTATACCCCAAACCTGGCAAACAGGTCGGTGACGGACACCCCCTGGGCCAGCAGGGCGGCGGCGTACATCACCGCGCCCAGCGCCGTGCAGGCCAGCGACGCCCAGCCGTGGCCGCAGCCCGCGTCGATCATGGCGCGGAACATCAAGTTGCACCACAGCCCCATCAGCACCGCCGCCAGCGCGGGGCGGACAAACCATTCAAACGCCTTGGCCCGCAGCCCCGCGGCCCGCAGGACGGAGGCCAGGTTCAGCCCTGCCCCGGCCAGGCCCGAGGCCACGAATCCCGCCGCGAACCCCGCCAGCCCAAACCGGGACACGGCAAAAAACGTAAACGCCAACTGCACTATGTCGCTGAGGATGGCGTTCCGGGCAGCTTTTCCCTGGAGCCCCAGGCCGTTCAGCGCCCCAGACAGCACCGATTGGTAGCACCCCAGCAGCGTCCCCACCGCCAAGGGCAGGATCAGCTCCCCCACCCGCTCGTCCCGGAACATCGCCGCCCCCACCGTGGGACCGATCACCGTCAGCAGAGCCATGGCCGGGGCCATCAGCAGGGAGGTGGCCGACATCACCCGGTCCAGGAACCCCCCCGCCGCCCGCCGGTCCCCCTGGGCAGTGCGCCGGGACAGGTCGGGCACCATCACCAGGCACAGTGCCCCGATGAAGCCCGTGGGCAGCCCCAGCATGGGCAGGGTCATGCCGCACAGCACCCCGAACTCGGACATGGCCTCCGGTAAGGCCATGCCGCCCTCCACCAGCTTGGCGGGGATGAGCACCGAGTTGGCGGAATTTAACAGCGTCCCCAGCAGGGAAGTCGCCCCCACCGGCACGGCGATGGCCATGAGCCGTTTCCCACTGATCTCCACCCCGGGCGCCCCCGGAGGAAAACGCCTCCAATGCCGGCGGAACAGCAGGGTCAGCGCACCGGCGGAAAACACCTCGCACAGCACCATACCCAGGGCAATGACGCCCACCGTCTCCTCGGCGCTCCGGGGCGGCAAGGCCGCCAGAAGCAGCAGCACCGCCCCCGCCCGGATGAGCTGCTCGGCGGTCTCCACGGCGGCGGGGGGGCGTACCCGGCCAATGCCGTAAAAGCAGTGCTTGTGGAGGTTCTCCACCCCGGTGAGCAGCATACAGGGCACCATCACCACCACCCCCAGGCGGGTCCGGGCGTCCCCCAGCAGGTAGACGGAGATGGGGTCGGACAGCGCCGCCACCGCCAGCCCCAGAGGAACGGCCAGCAGGAAAAAGTTTCTCAGCGCCCGGCGAAGCACCAGCTTCACGGCGCCGCTGTCCCCCAGGGCGTGGTAGCGGGCGGACATGGTGGACACCGCCACCGTCAGCCCCACGGCGGTCACCGACATGAGCATAGAGTACACCGGCATCACCAGTTGATATAACCCCATAGTCTCGGCTCCGATGAGCCGGGACAGGGCCATACGGTACAAAAAACCCACCACCTGAGAGAACAGCCCGGTGGCGGTGAGCAGCAGCGTTCCGGCCAATATGGTGGACAAAACCTAGCCCTCCTTTACAGGATGAGTTCTCATTCATCCTATGAAGGAGGGCTTGTCAGACATGCCCGGCGTTCCCGATGAGGCGGCGGGCATCCCCCTGCGGGGACGGTTGGAACCGGGAGCAGAGGGGCGGAGTATCCTTCCTCTGTGGGGACAGTTCAGACCAGGCCGGGTAGAAACCTTATTCTTTCTGCATGTCCTGTTCGAGTCGTCCCCACAGAGGAAGGATACTCCGCCCCTACAAAACGCGGCAGCATAAGCCGTCCCCGCAGGGGAGGGAGATGCCTCCCCCCCATGCGAGCAGGGTGGTTACCGGTCCGTCAGGCGGGTCAGCGCCCCGGTGACACAGTCCAGGTAGTAGTCCGCCGTGTCGGTGCTCACCAGCCACACCGGGACCAACCGCACCCCGCCGGACAGGGACTGGACCGTCCCCCGGTACCCCGCCTCCATGGATCGGATGGCGGTACACACATCGCCCGCGGAGGTAATCTCCTCGGAAAAGCGCATCAGCGCCGTGGGCAGGGTCAGGCATTTCCCCGCCTCCGCCGTTCCGACCTGGGCGGTGAGCAGCGTGCCCTGAACGAAGTTTAACAGGGTATTATCATCATATACGAACTCCACCTCGCAGGAGAACAACGGCACGCCGTTCCATATCTGCCGGAAGCGCACCCTCGTCCATTCCCCTTCCTCAGCCACATCTACTTGCGCCCCGTCGATTCCCATCTTCTTCAGCAGGCCGGCGGCGTGGCGCTCCGGCCCGCCGTCAGCCAACAGGTTCGGGTTGTCGGCCATTTTCGCCGACAATTCGCCGCCTGCCCGGACACTTAACTCGCCGTTGCCGTTCTGATAGAGGTACAAACCGCCCCCCTGGTTTTCCACCTGGACGGTTCCTTTGCCCAGCAGGGCCTGGGCCAGTTGGAGTTCCCGGTTTAAATCCCGCTCCACCGCCATGGGAGCCAGCCCATCGGCGGAATCGAGGGCATTCGGGTCCACCTGAACGCCGCTGTTTTTCAGCACCTGTACCGTCTGCTCCAAGGCCAGGCGCTCGTACCGGGCGGACTCCTCTTTCCGGGCCCCCACCAGCACCAGCAAAAAGCCGTTGACCACCAGCAAAATCAGGATGATGATATTTTTCAGCTTGGGCCACTCCATACCCATCCCCCTCTCATGCCGCCACCCAGTCCGGCTCCAGCTCAGCCCCGCCGCCGTCCCGGTACTGGATGACCAGCTCCCGCCGCTGGTCCGTCAGGTCGGGCAGCATCGCCGCCGCTTTGTCTACGGGCAACAGCAGCGTGCGTTCCCCGTTGGCGGCATAGCTTCGGAACCGGAGGGTGAACTGAACGATATACCCGTCCCGCACCACAAACTCCGCCGCCCAGCCCTCGCTGCCCAGGTGCACCGCGCCGCCCCCCAACAGGTAGCCGAACCGGACCCGAAGCCCGTCCCCGTCCTCCCGGGCGGACATGAGGTACAGCCTTGCCTCGCCGCACAGCGCCCCCAGGGTCGCTTCCGCCAGAACCCGGGCGGCCTCCACCCCGCTGGCCAGACCGCTGCCCGCAGGATACTTCTCCCCCTGGGCGGCCCGGTAGGACACGGTGCCGCTATCGCTGACCACCAGGCGGTCACCGCCGTCCAGATACACCTCTCCGCCGCTGACCGGGGCATGGTTCTGGCTGTTGAAGGACAGTGCCGACAGCACCAACCCTTGGGTCTCCCCCGTCAGGGGGAAGCTCGCGTTGTACCGCGCCCCGTTCTGTTCACCTTCCGTAATCAGCGTGTAGGGGGCCAGGCGGTCCGCCAGCGCCTCGTTCTCAAAGGCGAAATAGGCCCCGTTGGGGGCGGCCCCCTCCACCACCGGGTCCAGGTTCAGGCTCTGGGTCAGGGCGGTGGAACAGGAGAAAAATGCTTCGTCAAGCCCGTCCTGCCAGCACAAGAGCACCTGGTCGTCCTCCCCCGCGCACAGCATCACCCGACGGGCGGAACCCTCCAGGGCCTGCTCCCCCGGCCCCTGGAGCCAGTGCTCCAAGGCGGACAAGGGCACGTCCCCCTGAAAGTCAAAATAGACGCTCCGGCCGCTCAGATGCCGCCGCCAATCCTCCTCCTCCATGGGCTGGGGCTGGCCCGCAGAGGCCAGCGCGTCCCCCAGCAGGGCCCCCAGAGGCGGGAATTGTTCCTCCAGGCGGACCTCCTCGTACTGAATGCCGCAGCGGCCTCCCACCCCGGTAATGGCCAGCCGCGCGGGGAGTATGGCCACCGCGCCCTCCCCGCCGGAAGCCCCCGTCCCCGGGCTCTCCTTGGGGGCGAACAGCTCCATGACCCCGCTGTCCTGGACCAGGGGCGTCATGGACAGCAGGTATACGGCAGTCAGGGTCAGCAGGATCATGAGCGCGTCCTTCCCCAGCTCGATCCAGCGCCGCTTATTCCTCATGGGAGGCCTCCTCCCGCGGCCCCTGGATGGGCAGCTCCATGCGGATGGTCAACCCAGGCTCCTTCTTGTCCACCAGGTACAGGCCGCCCTCGTGGCGGCGCATGATCTCCTGGGCGATGGACAGCCCCAGCCCCGTACCGCCGGACTGGCGGGAGCGGGCCTTGTCCACCCGGTAAAACCGCTCGAAGATGCGCTCCCGGTCGCTCTCCGGGATGCCGATGCCGTTGTCGTCCACCTCCATCCACACCCGGTCGTCCCCCGCCCACCCGGCGGAGATGACGATGCGCCCCCCGTCTGGGGTGTACTTGATGGCGTTGGACACAATGTTCATCATCACCTGCACCACCCGTTCCCGGTCCGCCCGCACCTCGGGGAGATTGTCCGGCAGGGACAGCTCCACGGTGTGGGCATGGTTCTGGGCGTCCATGAGAACGGCCTGATAGGTGTCGTCCACCGCCTTGGCGAAGGGGAAGGCGCTCAGGCGCAGCTCACTGCGCCCGGAGTCAAACCGGGACAGGGTGAGCAGGTCCTGCAAAATGTGGGTCATGCGGTCGGACTCGTTGAGGATGACCCCCAGGAACCGGTGCTCCATCTCCGGGGGCAGGTCTCCCACCCCGTCGTCCAGAGTCTCGGCGTAGCTCTTGATGTTGGTCAGCGGGGTGCGCAGCTCGTGGGACACGTTGGCCACAAAGTCCTTGCGCATCTGCTCGGCCTTCTCCAGCTCGGCAATATTGGCCTCCAACTGCCGGGCCATGACGTTGAAGCTCTCGGTGAGCTGGCCGATCTCATCGCCGGAGGTCACCTCCAGCTTCCGGGAGAAGTCCCCCTGGGCCACCTCCTCGATGCCATCGATGAGGCGCTGGATGGGGTTCACCATGGTTTTGGCCAGCAGGAAGGACAGCAGGATGGAGATGATGAGACCCAGCACCAGCGCCTCGACGATGAGGGAAAACATCTCCGCGTTGAGTCCGCGGGCGGTCTCCCGGCTGTCCAGAATATAGACGATATAGGGCCGATCGCCCCGGACGATGGGGATGGCCGCGTCCATGTAGTCGGCGGTGACGCTGCTGTCGAAGCCCGGCGCCCCCGACAGGGCGGTGGAGATGTTGGGCGTCACCCGCACGCCCCCCTCCGGCTCCGGGGCGGAGCCGGCAAGATAGCGCCCGGTAGCGCCGTCCAGCACAAAATAGTTGCGGTTGCGGCGGTCCACCCCCAGCACACCCTCGTAAAGCGCCAGCACTTCGCCCACCATGGACGCGCCGTCCTCCTCCTCGTCGGTGGCGGTCTGAAGGTCCCGGACAAAGTCCACGTTGTCCTGGCCGAAGGCGTCGGCAATCTGGCTGTAAAACTCGTCGATATAGTAGCCGGTCACCGAGTTCATCAGAAACGCGCCCACCACCACCATCAGCGACACGATGAGCAGCACCATGATGAGCACCAGCTTGATGTGCAGGTTTCGGCGCATAGGAGAACTCTCCTTTCCCAAGTTATCACGCTTCGAAGCGGTCAGGGCGTTCGGTCGCCTTCCCTCCGGCTCAGGCTCCCTCGCCGACCGCTTCTCAGCGCTCACATGCCAAATGCGTAGCCTAAGCCCCGGCGGGTCACAATGAACTTGGGGTCGGCGGGGTCGTCCTCCAGTTTCTCCCGCAGCCGCCGGATGGCCACGTCCACCGCCCGCACGTCGCCCACGTAGCCGTCGTAATTCCAGACCTGCTCCATCAGCGACTCCCGGCTCACCGCCTGCCCCCGGCTGGAGGCCAGGGTCTTGACCAGCTCATACTCCCGCTGGGTCAGGTCCAGGGGATCGCCGTCCTTGTACACCAGCATGGCATCCAGGTCCACCTGGACGCGCCCCAGCTTCAACCGGTTGGCGGACTCCTGGGGGGCGGCGCGGGTGAGCATCTCCGTACGGCGGATGTTGCTCTTCACCCGGGCCATCAGCTCCCGCATGGAAAAGGGCTTGGTGATATAGTCGTCCGCCCCCAGCTCCAGCCCCAGCACCTTGTCCGTCTCTTCCTCCCGGGCGGTGAGCATGATGATGGGGGTGGCCCGCCCCTGCTCCCGCAGGCGGCGGCACACCTCGAAGCCGTCCATCTTGGGCAGCATCAGGTCCAGCAAGATCAGGTCCGGGTCCTGTTCCAGGGCCAGGCGCAACCCCGCCGCCCCGTCCAGGGCCTCCAGGGTTCCGTAGCCCTCCCGCGCCAGGTTGAAGGTGAGGATGTCCACGATGTTGCGCTCGTCCTCCACCACCAGGATTTTTTTACCCATTGGCTTCCTCCCGCATGAGTTTCTCCGCCCGGAACAGGGCCGTCACCGTCTTGGCGTCGTTGAGCCGCCCGTCGGCGGCACGTGCCAGCGCCTCGCCGAAGGGCATCTTGACGGGCTCCAAAAACTCGTCCTGGTCCAGGTGCCGCGCTCCGAAGGCCAGATCCCGGGCCAGATACAGGTAGAGCATCTCGTCGGTGTAGCCCACGCTTGGCATGATGTAGCCCAGCGGGTCCCACCGGCCCGCCGTAGCGCCGATCTCCTCGCTCAGCTCCCGCCGGATGGCGTCAAAGGGGACCTCCCCCGGCTCCAGCTTGCCGGCGGGGATTTCGGTGACCACCTTGTGATAGGGATAGCGGAACTGCCGCTCCAAGTAGACGTTCCCGTCCCCGTCCAGGGCCACCACCGCCGCCCCGCCGGGGTGGTGGACAAACTCGCGGACGGACGCGCCGCCGCCCGCCAGCTCCACCTGATCCGAATACACCTTCAACAGGCAACCGTCGAACACCTGCCGGCTGGACAGCGTTTTCTCGTTCAATTCCATATCAACTACCTCCCGGTCAGTATTTCCCGCATATCTATGTATTTTACCATAGCGGGAAAAAAATAGAAAGCCAAAAGTCACATTTTCCCGATAAAATGAGGGATTGTCATTTGGACCCCAATCCCTTATAATGTTCCCAACGAGGTGATTTCCATGAATGTGAAAACCATGCTGGCCGCCCTGCGGGGCGTGACCGTGTACAAAGATATTCTGACCCAGCCCGTGATGGAGGCCGCCTTGCGACTGCTTACCAGCGCCGCCCACGGCGACGGCCTGGGCGGGCTGGAGGCGTATACCGACCTATTCTACCGCCTCCGGTCGGAGGGACGGCCGGGGCTGGGCCACTGGCTGGGAGACGCTTTGCGGTGGTCGGAGGGGCCCTACCCCCTGCTGGCGGAGCGGGGGGACCGGGACCCTGCGTTGGAGCAGGCGGCCAAGCTGGACGTCTCCGCCTTCGAGCTGCTGGCCAGCGTGGACTGCGACAAGTGGCTGGCGCACCTGGGAAAATTCCTGGACAGCGACTATCAGGGCGTACTTACCTCCCTGCCCCGGTGGCAACGGGGGGCGCCCTTCTCCTTTGACCAGCTCACAAAAGCCTACCAAGAGGAGGGCGCGGGGCTGTTCGCCCGCTACCGCGCCTTTGTCTGGGACAGCGGCGCGCTGATCCCAGTGGCCCGCCCCGACTGCCCCTCCTCCCACCAGCTCCTGGGCTACGACGGCCAGCGGGCCGAGGTGGAGCGCAATACCCGCGCCCTGGTGGAGGGCCGGTACGTAAACAACGTGCTGCTCTACGGCGAGAGCGGCACGGGCAAGTCGGCTACGGTGAAGCACCTGCTCACCCTGCCCGGAATGGAGGAGCTGCGGCTCATTGAGGCGGACAAGGAGAACCTGGGCGGCCTGCCCGCCCTGATCCGGAAGCTGGACGGGCGGCGGCAAAAGTTCATCGTGTTCATCGACGATCTGACCTTCGACCGGGACGACCCGACTTACTCGGTACTTAAAACCATCCTGGAGGGCGGCGTGGAGCGCCGCCCCCAGAACGTGGCCGTCTACGCCACCTCCAACCGCCGCCACCTGGTGCGGCAGACCATATCCGAGCGGGCCGGGGACGAGATGGACCGGTCCGAGACCATCCGGGAAAAAACCTCCCTGGCCGACCGGTTCGGCGTGCGGGTGCTGTTCCAGGGGCTGAACAAGACGGAGTTTCTGGCCCTGGTGGATATGCTGGCGGATCGGCACGGAATCGCGCTGGACCGGGAGGAGCTTCACCGCCGGGCGGTAGCCTGGGAGCGGTTCCACGGAGCCCAGACGCCCCGCACCGCATTGCAGTTTATCCTGTCGCTGTGACAAAAACCCGCCCGGAGAACGCCGTCGGAAGGAGGTCTTGCCATGTCCGCCGGCCGTCAATTTCAGATGGTCTATCTCCTGCTGGAAAAGGGCCGCATGACCGCCGGGGAGCTGGCGGAAAAGCTGGAGGTCTCCCCCCGCACGGTGCTGCGGGACGTGGACGCGCTGTCCGCCGCCGGGGTGCCGGTGTACACCACCCAGGGGGCCGGGGGCGGCGTGGCCCTGCTGCCCGGCTATGTGCTGGACCGGGCCGCCTTCACCGACGAGGAGCAGCGCCAGCTCCTCACCGCCCTGCAAAGCCTGCCTAATCAGGAGGGGGAGCAGGCGCTGACCAAGCTGTCCGCCCTGTTCCGCCGGGGGCCGGAGGACTGGCTCCAGGTGAATCTCTCCCGCTGGGGGGCGGGGGAGGCGGACAAAGAGAAGTTCCGCCTCCTCAAGCGGGCCGTGCTGGAACGGCAGGTCCTGGCCTTTGGCTACGCCGGCTCCTACGGCTCCACCCGGGCACGCAAGGTTCTCCCCGCCCGTCTGGTGTTCAAGGGGCAGGGATGGTATCTCCAGGCTTTCGACTTGGAGCGGGAGGACTACCGCACCTTCCGGCTGTCCCGCATCCTGTCCCCGGCCTTCACCGGAGAGGTGTTCCACCGCCGCCTGGATCCGCCGGATATTGACTTTCCCGGCGACATTCCGCCCCTGTTCCGGGTGGAGGCCAGGCTGCGGTTCGCCCCCTGCATGGCCTACCGGGTATATGACGAGTTCGACCAGGGCTGCGTCGCCCGCCAGGACGACGGCTCCTTGCTGGTGGAGACGGTGTTCCCCGAGGACCAGTGGCTGTACGGCTACCTGCTCAGCTTCGGCGCGGGGGTGGAGGTGCTCTCGCCGGACACGCTGCGCAAACGTCTTGCCCTCCTGGGACAGGAAATTTTTCGGGCCCATTCTGAACCTGACATACCTTGTCAGGTTCCGGATGCTATGATGGGACCATCCAAAACAAAGGAGGTTCCAACCATGGAAAACTACAAAGACATGAAATTCTGCCAATCCTGCGGCATGCCCCTCGCCCCCGGCGTAGAGCTTGGCACCGAGGCGGACGGCTCCCCCAGCGCGGACTACTGCGGCTACTGCTACAAGGATGGGAAATTCGCGGGAGAGATGACCATGGAGGAGATGATCGACTTCTGCGCCCCCATGATGGCCCAGGGCAACCCCGGCATGACTGAGGAGCAGGCCAAGGCCCAGATGCACCAGTTCTTCCCCATGCTGAAACGCTGGAAGCGCTGAGCCGTCGTGAGCAATGCGCAGCAAAAATCCCCCCCGGATGCACAATCCAGGGGGGATTTGTTCATTTCAAAGCAGGTCCTTTTTCCGCAGGATAACCCCCGCCACCACGATAATGACGGCGGAGATGACCAGCGGAGGCCAGAAGCTGTGGGCAAAAGGCAGAATGTCCACGTTCATGCCGTAAAACCCGAATACGATGTTGGGCACCGTCATGAGAATGGTGACGGAGGCCAGCAGCTTCATGATGACGTTCAGATTGTTGGAGATGACGGAGGCGAAGGCGTCCATCATGCCCGAGATGATGTCGGAGTAGATCTGCGCCATCTCAATGGCCTGACGCACCTCGATGAGCACGTCCTCCAGCAGGTCATGGTCCTCCTCGTAGAGGGTGACGATCCGCCCGCGCAGGATCTTCTCCAGCGTCACCTCGTTGGCCTTCAGGGAGGTGTTGAAGTAGACCAGCGACTTCTCCAGGTCCAGCAGTTGGATCAGCTCCTTGTTCCGCTGGGACTTGTAAAGCTGCCGCTCCATATGGCTGTAGGTCTTGTCGATTTGTTTCAGGTAGCTTAAGTACCGCTTTGCCACCAGCAGCAGGATATTCAGGATAAATCGGGTGCGCTGCTCAGTGCGCACGTCCCTCACTATCCCGCCCTGGAGGTCCCGCACCACCGAGGTCTCCTTCAGGCACACGGTGATGATATGCCTCTCCGTCACGATGATACCCATAGGCAGGGTGGAGTACACCACGCCGGTCTCGTCCTGCTCCATGGCGGGGGTGTCCACAATAATGAGGGTGCAGCCGTCCTCCTTGTCAATCCGGGACGTCTCCTCCTCATCCAGGGCCGCCCGGAGGAAAGACGGCTCCACCGCCAGGGTGGCGGCCACGGTTTTCAGCTCGTCCTCGCTGGGGTTCACCAGGTTGACCCAGCATCCATCCGTCACGGAGTTGAGCGGGGTCATCTTGCCGTCCACCGTCTTGTGGATGGTCATCATAGCTCTCACACACCTTTCCCGAATCGGCGGGAGGGCATAAAAATCCCCCCGCGACCCATGTAAAATTCTCCCATCGGCAAAACGCCGACAGGCTGCGGGCGCACGGGGAGGCAGTAAGTACCGGCTCAGCGGGTGCGCCGTGTTTTTCTGTTGCAACTTCGACCAAACGGATCGCCTGACACGACGCATCTCACTTCCTTTATTCATCCAATTTCCGCATGTATGTTGCGGTTTTATCCATTATATCCTTTTCCTCCCCTGATTGCAAGGAGAAAATCATCCCACCCTCGTGTCGTGCGTTTTTGCGCTCCGATTGGGCGCATTACGGGGCGGCTTCACTCCGCCCCGGAGGAAATCCGCCCCCGCTTCGCAGCGACCGGGTTTTCCTCCCCGCTCCGGTCCAAGCTCCCTTGTGCGGCTATCCTTGCGCTAGCAACAACGGCTGAATCTGCTCCCCCCGGCAGGCGGCCTCGACGGTCTCGGGGACCAGGGTGAAGTCGGCCACCAGAGAGGTGGGCTTGCCCATGCAGTCGTCTTGGCCGAAGGGCACGAAGTACACGTTTTTGCGCCCCAGCATGGTCCCCAGGTTGGGGGCGCTCCCGGCTAAGCCGTCATTGGTAGCCAGCGCCAGCACCAGCGGTTTCCCGTTGCGCAGGTGCGCTTTCGCCGCCATGGTCACCGAGCTGTCAGTGACGCCGTGGGCCAGCTTGGCCAGGGTGTTGCCCGTGCAGGGGCAGATCACCAGCACGTCCAGCAGCCCCTTTGGCCCGATGGGCTCCGCCCCGGCCACGGTGTCGATCACCCGGCGGTCGCACAGCCGCTCCATCTCCCGCATAAAGTCGTGGGCCTTCCCGAACCGGGTGTCGGTGGACGCCACCGTCTCGGACACGATGGGCGTCACCGGCCCGAACCGGGCGGTCGTCTGCTCCAAAGCGTCCAGCGCCTTGGACATGGTGCAAAAGGACCCGCAGAACGCGAAGCCCACTTTTAACTCCTTATGATTCACAGGTCTGATTCCTCCATGATATGATAGACGGTATCCTTGATGTACCGTCCCGAGGTGACGGGAGCCACCTTTCCCGGCAGGGACAGCGCCCAGATCACCCGCACACCCAGGGTGGCGGCGGCGTCCATATCCACCCCGCCGGGGCGAGACGCCAGGTCGATGACCAGGGCCCGCTCCTTCAAAGCGGCCAGCTCCTCCACCCCCAGCACCGGGGCGGGCACCGTGTTGAAAACGATATCGTAGCTGCACAGCCAGTCGCTCAGGTGATCCATACCCTCGCTGTTCAGGCCCATGCACTCGGCGGCGGCCCGCTGCTCATACCGCCGGGCGGACACCCACACCCGGGCCCCCAGCGCCCGCAGCCGGGGCGCCAGCGTCCGGCCCAGCCGCCCAAAGCCGATGACCAGCACACGGGCGTCGTGGAGGGTGATGGGCAGCTCCTCCATGGCGATCTGGATGGCGCCCTCAGCGGTGGGTAGGGCGTTAGCGGTATGGTAACGCAAAAAAAGAGAGACGGCCATCAACCAGCCATCTCTCTTTTCCGTTTAATAAATTACACTTTGAGTTCCAATATCAATCTCATCTACAAACGTCCAATTGCTGCATTGGGACGGAAACTGCATGATTAAGCCGCCCATCCTGATATGTCCCCACATAAACATAAACAGGGATGGAGAGCCGTTCTAAATACCGCTCCATCAGCGGGCGAACCTCTTCCCAGTCCAGCCCGCCGTTTCCGCAGCCCAGCCGGGGAAACGCGATGGAGGCGATTCCCTTTTCCACATAGGTGTCCGCGAATTTTTGCAACCCCGCCTCGATGTATTCCAGCTTAGAGGGACTCCGCCAATGCTTTTTGGTTGGGAACATAAGCACCCATTTTTCCGGGCCCTTCCAGAGGAGGAGCTTCCCGATTTCCAACTGTTTTTCATCGCATACCCGCTCGTAGCTCTTGAACATCGCCGGGTAGCGCTTTTTGAATTCCAGCGCAACGCCCTTTCCCATCACCCCTACAGTGTTCACCGTATTGACCAGCACTTGCGCCGGACTGCTGAATATATCGCCTTTCAAATAGGTAATCATCACCATCACCTCAAACACGCATCATCAATATTTAGGGAAGCGCTGATTAAAGCAGGTAAAAGTCAGGCAAAGCGCAAAAAGTGAGAAGGA
>CAJTTS010000016.1 GCA_910579155.1 uncultured Oscillospiraceae bacterium
CCTATTATCTCCCACTCTGCCTTTTTTGTCAAAAGATTTTAAACAGGCTCTAAGGAGTAAATTGGACTATAAAGCTTGGGTTGTAGTCCACCGAAAAAGGGCTGTGTCTCTGAGGTAAAATTGCCGTTTTGAACAACGGCCTACCAGCCTTTTCCCATTTTGATAAAAATAATTCTACTATACGCGGCAAATTTTTGCAATAGGGAGAGTGGCTTATAACCCAAGGGTTGTGAGCCAGCCCTCATGATTTTGGAGCGCAGCTTCAACAAAGTGCCCTTTTTGACAAATCATAAAGGAGAGATGGACAATGATTCGTAAATGTCGATGTTTGCCGCTTGTGTTGCTGATGGGAGGGCTGTTGATATGCCCAGTATTTGCGGCCTCCTCTTTTCCGGATGTAACTGGGTATGAGGAATTTACAGAGGCTGTATCTTATGTGAGTGAAGCAGGTATTATGGTTGGAGATAACAATGGGAATTTCAATCCGTATAAAACTGTAACCCGGGCAGAAATGGCAACAATTGTTTGCCGTATGCTGAATGAAGACAGAGATTTGGAAACCTCGACCCAGTTTACTGATGTGCCCGTAGGACATTGGGCAAACAAATATATCAGCAAGGCGGCAAGTCTCAGCATCGTCAATGGTTATGGCGGAGGAAAGTTTGGCCCTTCAGACAGTGTTACATATGAGCAGGCAGTGACAATGATTATTCGGGCAATCGGAGGCAACGAAGTTGCAATTGAATATGGTGGTTATCCTGATGGCTATATACTTGTTGCTGAGGAAAACGCACTGCTGGATAGGATAAACGCGAAAAAAAGCGAGCCACTATCCAGAAGTGACATTGCTCAAATTCTCTACAATTACCATATTCTTAGTTCATCTGTTGATTAGAGCAACAGCGTCCATATAGATATCGTAAGAATAGGAGAAGCAGTAAAATGAAAAAGGTAATCTCAATAATATTGGCGGTATACTTAATGCTGTCCGCGTTACCTATGCCCGCGATGGCTTCAAGCCAGTCTGATGTAGTTGCTAACACAATTGTCAACTATATTGCATCTAACCACAAGTCATTCAACAGTAGCTATGGTGGCAAAGCGTGGGGATGTTGGGCATTCTGTAATTATGTGTGGAAAGGTGTCTTCGGAAAGGACTATTTTGCAAACACACATAGAGGCGCGTCCTCCGGAACAGAAACCAGCGACATTTATGGTTTTTTAACAAAGAATAACGCAAAGGTAGGAGATATTCTCTGGTGTGGCACCCCTGATTTTGGGACTAGCCATAGTATGATTATTTTGTCCTATGACTCTGAAGGATTATGGCTCTCAGATGGCACGGAAAGAGGGACTCTGTGGCATAATAATGCTCGGATTACTTATAATGATGAAGTTTATGCACGATATTTTGGTGGGCATTGTAGATTAGCGCTATATAAAGTGAATGATGGCTACTGGAGTGCGGTTGCAAATGGTTCTGCTCCGGCTCCTTCGTCACCAACAAATGCACCAAGCAAACCTTCTGCCCCAACTGCAAAGCCCCAGCTTTCGACCGTGTCCATGGAATCCGGCAATTGGAATGTCTATATTCCGGCCAACTACAAGCTGCTGCTCTATTCCAGCGAGACCTCTACTACTTCGGTCAATTACTGCTCTGCACGGAGCCCTTCGTATCGGGTTGTTTGCTCTAAAAAAGCCACGCTGTCCAATGGGGTGATCCGATACTATGGAGTATTTAATACGGACGATCATTACTGGCTAACCTACGCCGGTGGTATGACTTTAGAACATAACAGCGAAACACCCCTCCCTGTTTTGACGGCGGACATAAAATCGGGCCAATGGATTGTTGAAATACCTGTTAATTCCAGAATAAAACTCTATAACAATGCAGATTCAACATCATCCTCAAGCGTATACACTACATCTGGCCCTTATAAAACCCAGGACTTCCTGTGTAACCAACAGGCTTCACTTTCTGATGGGTCAGTTCGTTATGCCACAGGCTTCTTTGAGAACAACACCTTGGTGACAAGATGGTTTACTTTGACCGATGCAATGTCCGCAAAGGAACAAAATAGCCTGCCAACATATACTGTCTCCTTAGATGCAAATGGCGGCAGCGTTTCACCGTCCAGCATTACGGTAAAGCAGAATGGTACATACAATTCATTGCCGCAGGCGAGATGGAGCCAAAATGACTATAGATTTGACGGCTGGTATACATCTGCTGTAGGCGGTACCGAAGTAACATCGTCCAGCAGGCTCGCGGTTAACGCAGACCACACGCTTTATGCACACTGGGTCAATCCGTATGAATTTACACTTGATCCTAATGGCGGTACGGTGTTAGGATCTTCCTCTCCAATTACAGAGAAATATCAAAACAGCGAATACCTCCCTGCCGCAACCAGGCCAGGGTACACTTTTGACGGATGGTATACAGAGAGAAACGGCGGAACTAAGCTTTCACAATGGGTGATAACGTCTGGTGGCAGAACAGTTTACGCTCACTGGACTCCCATAGCAGTTGGAAATTACACCGTCACATTTGACTGCTGTGGCGGGGCATCATCGACTTTGACTTTTACATCACTTGAAGTTCAAGCAGGTGGGACATACAGCAAATTACCTTATGTATTTGGCTCAACATTTGGGTCGGAGCTGGTCGGCTGGTTTACCGCGCCAACTGGCGGTACTCAAGTGAAGGTCAACGATCCGCTTGTTACAAATGGCGACCATACGCTGTATGCGCACTATGTAAAAAAATTATACACAATAACATTTGATCCCAATGGTGGTACGGTGGCCAGACAGCACGCAGAAGGAATGTCGAGTTCACCGCAAGAGTATATTGTGGGCGCCAATGCTCCCGGGTATGGCGAACTGCCAAAAGCCGCTTGGGACGGGCGCGAGTTCCTTGGCTGGTTTACTGCTCCTGTTGGTGGAACTCAGGCTGTGAAAGGCACTCACTATGTTGTACAGGACGACCATACCTTATATGCACATTGGAAATAAGCCTTATAGGCGTAAGGAGAATTGAAATGTATAAAAAAGTATTTTCCATCATAATATCTGCACTTTTTCTGATTTCGATGTTGCCAGGATGCAACCGTGGCCAGACCACATCAAATCAGACTGGAAGCATACCCTCCCAGCCAGATACATCTTTAGTAATTGATGAAATCACTACCCCTGATGTCCCGCTTCCTGATCCTGTTCCCGATCAAGATCTAAATGATCCTATAATGCAGATGGAATCGGCAAGTTTGCAATATCCATCGCAGAATGATACATGGAAATATAATGTATATGATTGTTACATTGAAATCACTGGTTATCTCGGGCCGGAGGAGGCAGATGCTGTTATCCCAGCAGAAATTGATGGACTGCCTGTCTGGAAGCTTGGTGATGGATCATTAATGGATGCAGAAATTAAGTCCGCGCAGCTACCGGATTGTTTAGAAAGCATAGGGATGCTTGCTTTTGCAAATTCAAAAATAGAAACCATTATTATGCCGAAGGAGTTAGCTGCCGTAGGGCAAAGAGCATTTGATGGATGCGTCAGATTATCTGCCATTGGAATACCCGAAGGTGTAATCGGTGTCGCAAAGGAAACATTTGAAGGATGTGAAAATTTATCAGAGATTTCCCTGCCAGAAAGTCTGACTTTTATTGATGAAAGTGCATTTAGCGGGTGTGTAAGCCTTAGCAATATTACAATTCCAGAAAATGTTACATATATTGGGCCACTTGCATTCACTAAATGCACAAGCTTGCATAGCGTCTATGTGCCAGCAGCTGTTAAAAAAATTGAATCCTGGACTTTTTCACACTGTACAAATTTATCTCAGGTTCAACTGGAAGAGGGCATTGAAAGCATCGAAGAAGGCGCATTTTCTGATTGTCAAAATTTAGAGTCGCTTGTTTTGCCTGCATCAGTATCAAGCATTGGTACAAATGAATGGCACAGACCACCTTTCGATGGAGTGGCTGACAACTTTGACCTAACCATACTCAACCCCGATATTGTTTTGCACGAATCCATCCGTATTTTTGGTCAGTACCAGAGTGAAAACAAAGTGATACATGGCTATGCTGGATCTACAGCCGCAAAATACTGCGCTAATCGTCATATCGCTTTTCAACTAATTGAATAATGTTCCATTTTCAAAAATTTCTTTAGCGCTGCCATACCCATAAACCACGCAGAATACAGTGCAATCCCTGCAAAGGTTGGAATTTTGAGTATTACAGCGAGGAACCCCTGCCGTCTAACAAAATGATGGCAGCCATAGTGCGGGCCCCCCAGTTCCCTGCCACCGCCTACCCCAAGCGTTTTGCCTTCAACAACTGCAAAAAACACCACCGTGTGAGTGGTTTCGTCATTGATGAACGAGGGGCGGTGTGGGAGCTGGGTTTGAAATCCTTTGAGATCTGTGCCAAAGAGAGCAGACCTTAGATGATGGGGGAAAACAATTAAGCGAAGCCGCCAGTTTTTCAGCCGCTGGCGGCTTTGCCCAATTACCGTTCTCCGCCGTATTTTTCCCGTAGGCTTTGGTGCCCCTGTTGCTCCTGTCGCCGCAGATTATCCGCCGTATATATCTCCCACTTCGGTTCTGCCGCACCCAGGTCGAAATCAAGGCACTGAATTGTTTCTGGATAACGCACCTCCGGGTCAAAAGAGATGTCCCCCACCACCCGCTGCTGCCAAACCGTCTGCTCAACTTGCTCCACCCTGTCCGTCTCGTAACTCTCCAACTCGTGGGTGGTGTCGATCCGCTGTAAGAACTCCTCCGCTGTCAGCTTCCCCTTCAGGTACTCCATCCGGGCCAGCCGCGCGTTCTCACTCCAGGCATCGTACTGATCGTAGTCCATGGGGATCAAGCTGTCGCGCTCATCCGGTGCGGCGTCCTGCCAGCGCAAAAGGCGGGCGTACATCCTGTCCCGCAACTGGTTGCAGATTTTCAGCGCACCGTCCTCGTCCTCCACCAGGTTCCGTTTGAATCGCGCGCCCCGTTTTTTGCAAGGGAATCCATCCGTCACCCGGTCACAGTACCGGGTGGCTTTTTTCGTCTTGGGGATGAACCAGCCCCAGCAGTAGTCGCACCGGGCGATGCGCTGCTTGTCCTGCTGGAAATAAAGGGCCAGCTCCAACAGCCGCAGGCCAAAGAGCGAACGCACCGCAAACGCCCGGTTCCCCACTCCCGCTTCCGGCAGTTTGGAAGGATCACATATTCCCCCCACATCGGGATAGACCTGGCACAGCCGTTCAAACCGTTCCCGTTGGCTGGCCCGCTCCATCCCATCGAAGGTTATCTCCAAAATGTTCCGCAGATACACCTGCGTGCGGATCGGCTCCTCCAGTACAAATAACAGTTCCTCTGCGGCGTCCAGCAAAAACAACGCGCTGCCGTCATCCTCTCTCTGCAATGCCTTGTCCAGCAGTATCCCCAGCGCAAAAAAACTCACCGGGTCAGTCTTCTGAAGCATGGATGGCAGTAACAATGCCTCCGCCACAAAATCCTCAAAGTCCGCTGCTGGGATATCCAACCGCAGTGCAAACAGCGGATGCTCCTCACGCAGCCGTTTGATCTCCCGGCGGTATGGCCCGTAGTCGATCTCTGCCGCAGTGATCAAGTACTTGGCAGGAGTGGTAAGCGGCAGCCATTCCCGCATCCCATCCCCATGCTGGAAAACAGTTGAAAATCGTCCCTCCCCTTCCTCCACCAATAGCAACCTGGGGGCAGCGGGTATCACGCACTCGGTTTCTTCCACAAAGATCACTTCCTGATGTAAAACTCCCTGCTGATATTTTATCATGGAGCTGTCCCAAAGGGAAGGGGTACGGTTGGTGACCAAAAGGAATTTACGAAAGGAAGATGAAAATGAAATTATCTGAGTACAAAAGTTATGACGACCTGCCGCTGTTCCTCAACGCAGCAACAGTGGCAAAGGTACTGGGTGTCGCTCCGTCCAGCAGTTACGAATTAATGCACGAAGCGGACTTCCCAGTATTGAAAATCGGCAACCGGCTGGTCGTACCCAAGGAGAAGTTTGTGGCGTGGGTAGAGCAGCACACGAAGGGCGGTGACAGCGGTTGAGTAGGCGGCAAAAATCCGATCCTCTGAAGAATACATTTCCGTTTCCCAACGAGATTTTTATCCTCGGTCTCTGCCCCGGCGAGTTGGCCGTCTACTCCTATCTGCTCTGCTGTGCCAACCGGAAAACGGGCCAATGCTGGCCCAGCTACAAAACGATTGGCAGAGCGGTAGGCATGACAGAAAACACTGTGGCAAAGCACGTTGGCAGTCTTGAGCGTAGGGGGCTCATTCGCACAGAACCCACCATGGTCACGACCAAGGCGGGCATCAAGCGGAACGGCAATCTGCTCTACACCGTCTCCCCGTTCCAGGATGTTTTGGCAACCCATTATCAGCAGCAGTTGGAGCTGCTGGCACTGGAAACCGCCCGCGCCCGCTTCCAGCCCAATGCGTGACCGCCCGTTTCGCGTTGTAAGCCCCTTTGTGGCCCTCCAAAGATCGGGTAGCATCTGTTACACCTCCATACCCGTAAAATGCGGTGTTGGCCCCCGTGTGCCCCGCTGTGGGCAACTGTGGAGAAGCTCCCCATCGCCCGATGAGGACAGGCCGGGAAATTGCACCCGGCCCGCCGGTCACTTTTCCGCCCGGTTTTTAGGGCAACCCAGACATTCGATTTTTGTGCAGGATAAATTCCCCTCACAGTTCTCCGCAGTGCGGACAGCCCCGCCGCAGTACCGTGGGAGCGCCAGGTGAGGGCAGTGCAGAAACGCCCCGTTGGGACGGATGCCTACCCTTTTGGGTAGGGCAAGCATCGCGTCCGGCTATACGCCGCCCGCACTCGCCGGGGCGTTGCCCCGGCCCCCCCGCCCCCTAAAGGGGGAGAAAGGAGTTTAATGCAGAAGAAAAAAACCGAAATCATTACCGCCAGGATGACAGCGGCGGATAAAAAAGCCATCCGCCAACGTGCCAAAGCCGCTGGCATGACCGTCACGGACTACCTCACCACCTGCGCTTTGGGAAAGGACATCGTCCGGGTAGACGGACTGGACGATCTGCTCTCTGAACTGAAAGCCCAGGGCCGCAACCTCAACCAGCTCACCACCCTGGCCAACATGGGACGGATCACCGTCCTGCGCGGGGATGATTTGATTGGGGAGTACACCCGGCTGTGTGACGCAGTGGGTGCGGTGATTCGGGAGGTGCGCTGATGGCAACCTTCACCGCGATCCAGTGCAAGAAGCAGTCCGCCAGCTCCATGCGCGGTGTGATCGACTACGTGGAACAGGAGAAGAAAACGTGCTGGGGCGACGCGCTACTGGTCACCGGCAGCAACTGTGTCCCCCAGTCTGCCTTCATCGAGATGCAGATGACCAAGGAGCGCTTCCGCAAAACAGGAGGGACGCAGTTCTACCACTTCGTCCAGTCCTTTTCTGCGGAGGACAATGTCACGCCCCAGGAGGTCAATGCCATCGGCCTGGAATTTGCGCGGAAGCAGTTCCCGGATTTCGAGGTTGTGGTCGCCACCCACGTGGACACCGGCCATCTGCACAACCACATGGTGGTGAACAGCGTCAGCCACAAGGACGGCCACAAGCTCCATCAGAGCTACAGCGACCTGCTGACACACCGCAAGGTGAACGATGAAATTTGTCTGGCCCATGGCCTGCAGGTGCTGGATGAGTGCGATCCCCGGAAGAAAAAGAAACGTATGAAGCCCGGTGAATACCAGGCCGGTCTGCACGGCGACAGCTGGAAGCTGGATCTGATCCAGGCCATCAACGAGGCGCTGGAATACGCCATCACCCGTGAAGATTTCATCGCCAACATGGAGATAGAAGGTTACGAGGTTTCCTGGTCTGACACCCGGAAGCACATCACGTTCACCTGTCCCAATGGGCTCAAGTGCCGGGACAGCAGTCTCCATGATGAAACCTTCCTCAAGGAAAACCTGGAGGCACTTCTCCTCTACCGGCAGGCCACGGGCTTCCGTCCCACCACCCCGGAGCCGGACGAGGGCTGGATGGGTGAGCTGGCCATCGGGTGGGGCCAGGTGTTGGCTGACCTGGAGCGTGATGACGAGTGGCAGCTCCCCGCGCCGCCCACCTGGACGGACAGCAAACAGCGCCGCCGCGAGGCCATCAAGAAAATGGCTATGGGCCAGAAGTTCAGCGGTGACCAGCACTGGGAGCAGACCATGTGACCCCCCGTAAAACCTGCGCCACAGAAAACAATAAGAGACACATCCGCTGTGCAATCTGCTTCGTTTACGCCCCTGCTTTTCTCCAAGCTGCAATCTGGACTTCTCCCCAGCGCTTCGGTATTGTGTTGCTTGCCAACAGCACACAAAAATCTGAAGGGAGAATCATCATGAACAGGAAAAGAGAAGCGATCTTCATGGGGTTCGGCATCCTCGCCGGTCTCGCCCTGAGCGGCCCCGCTGCCCAGGCAGCGGACTACCTCACCGCCACGATCAGCAACCAACCCATCTATGTGGACGGCCAGCGTGTGGACATGACCGCCTACAACATCGGAGGAAACAACTACGTCAAGCTCAGGGACATTGGCAGGGCCGTGGATTTTGGGGTTATCTACAATGCCGCCACCAACTCCGTCTACATCGACAGCACCCAACCCTACCGGGAAGAACTCCCTACCGTATCCTCCGGCCCAACGGAAGAAAGCGTTCAGGCCGCTCTGGTACAGCTGAAGCAAACCTATCCCACCGGTTCCACCTACCCAACGCCCTACCGCTCCACCAGCGGCGGCCCGTATGGCCGCGGCGTCACCTACTCCGGCTGGGCCACGCTCTGCTCCGATGCCGCCTTCGGAGATCTGCCTTGGCGGCGGGTGGACAAGCCGAGCTGGGATCAAATCCGCCCCGGCGATCTAATCCGCTACGACAACAGCAGCAACGGCCACGTAGTTGTGGTGGTAAAGAAAACCGATGAGTACATCAAAGTCACCGAGAGCGGACTGAACAATAAAGTTCGCTGGGGCGGGCAGTACTTCAAATGGTGGCTGGAGGAACAACCTGGGTATACGCTGTACACACGCTATCCGCAGTAGCGCTGCCCGAATGACATCGCCGGGGGTCGCTCCGCAGAGAGCGGCCCCCGATCCGTTTCCCCCGTGTCCGCCCCTGTGAAGCGGTTTGTGCCCATCCTGTGAAACGGGTAGCATCCGTGCCCCTCCCGCAGATGAAACGCGATATTGCCCCCTTCGTGCGCCGCTGTGAAGGGCTGCGAATTGCACCACTGTCTTCAAAGAAAAGAACCTCCAGCGCCGGCGAAAAAAGATATGTCTGGATTGCTAATTCTTCCCGTTTGCCATGGCTATTCCCGCCGAGATGTGGTATGGTGTGTCGCCACAGGAGGCGAGAACAATGAGAAAAACCTTGGAAGATTTCTACTACGGCAACATCATCCCCAACGAGCAGGACATTGCGCCCCGTTCAGAGATGAAACGGGCAACAGACCGGGTGGCCCGCTTTGAAACTCAGCTCACGGAGCAGCTTGACGAAGCCGGACAAGCAATTTTAGCAAAGCTTATCGAATCACAGCAGGAAATTGACAGCATCACCGCCCTGGAAAATTTCATCCTGGGTTTCCGGCTGGGCACCAAAATTATGATGGAGTGCATGGATGAAAACGATGGCGATATTAGAACTGGAGGTTGATAAATTATGTCAAAACGCCGCGCCAATGGCGAGGGGAACCTACGGAAGCGTTCGGACGGCCGCTGGGAGGGCCGATACACCGCGGGCTACGATCCCGACACCGGCAAGCGCATCATCAAAAACGTCCTGGGCCGCACCCAGGCTGAAACCAAAGAAAAGCTCAAGGCGGCTGTGGAACAGGCCCAGCAGGTGGATGTCACCCACACCGACGAGTACACCGTGGCCACCTGGCTCCGCGCCTGGTACGACCTCTACGCCCTGCCCAACATCCGGCAGGCCACAGCGGACCGCTACAAGCTGATGATCGAAACCTACACCATCCCTCGGATTGGGAAGATCAAGCTGAAAAAGCTGACCTCCCGGGATCTCCAGCAGCTCTACAAATACCTGATGGAGCATGGCCGGGTGAACCAGCGAAGCGGCCACGGGAATCCCGGTCTGAGCAGCACCACTGTCCGTAGCGTCCACCTGATGCTCCACAGCGCGTTTGAGCGGGCGGTGAAAGAGCGGCTCATCGCCAGGAACCCCACCGATGACTGTATCGCTCCCAAAGTGCAGAAGGTAGAGATGAAAACCCTCCGGCCCGAGCATCTGAAGTCCTACCTGGAGGCTGCCGACGCACGTGGTGTCCTCCCCATGTTCTACCTGGAGCTGGTGAGCGGTCTGCGGAAAGGCGAGCTGGTGGCCCTCCTCTGGGATGACCTGGATCTCCAGAACAGGACGATCTCGGTCAGCAAGCAGTACATCAAGAACCCCAGCGGGAAGCTCACCCTCTCCCGTCCCAAGACCGAGACCTCGGTGCGAAGGGTATCCATCCCTCAGGAAGCGGTGGATCTGCTGATCCAGGAGCACGAGAGGCACCCGGACAGCCCCTATATGTTCCCGTCCCGCACCACAGGCGAGATGTATTACCCGGATTCGGTGGTGAAGCTCCACGAGAAGATCCTCCGGGATGCCGGACTGGAGCACATCTCCTTCCACGCCCTGCGTCACACCTTCGCCACCTTGGCGCTGCAGAATGGCGTGGACATCAAAACGGTATCCAGTATGCTGGGGCACTACGACGCCGGGTTCACCCTCCGCACCTACACCCACGCCACCCGGCAGATGCAGGATCAGGCTGCGGAAACCATGGGAAATTTTATGAGCCAGATGATGTAACACCAGTCAAAAAACCACCAAGAGCATCGGGCGGGAAGGGCAAACTTCCTGCCCGGTGCTCTCTGAACCTTTCCGGACATTTCCCTGTGTGGGTCAAGTTGTGGGTCGTCCCGCCTGACCCACTTTTTGACCCACATTATTTTCAACGAAAACAGAACAGAAACTCCCGAAATCCAGCGATTTCAGGAGTTTCTTGGAGCTGCTATCCAGATTTGAACTGGAGACCTCATCCTTACCAATTGCGCTTTCTTACTTGTTGTGGCTTATCACGGCATCCGCAAACCCTTGCAATCACTGGATTTCCGTTTTATCGCCTTTGTAGCTCTGCACAGTCCGGGGTGATTTTTCGCAGGATTTCACCCCAAATTCACCCCAAGCCCTCACCCCAGCCACGGCGCCCGAAAAGGGGCACTTTTTTTATGCCCTCTAGCCCTGGAACTGCCCGCATATCCCCAGATACTGGTCGTTCTATCCAGTTTTGACCAGAAAAGTCTGGTCGTTTTACGCGCTGACAATATCCCACTACTGCGATATATTATCATCACGAAGACACAGCATACCGATAAAACGGTACAGATAAATCTGCCGTCTTTTCGGAATTTATTTCCGGTGTCGAATTCTGTATAATCCAGGCAAAGGGAGGGGGAGAGCGTCATGGAACTGGGCGAGGAACTGGGCAAGAACCTTGCGGGCCATATCAAGCAATTCCAGCTGGACCATGCGCTCACCACCACAGAGCTGGCCTCCGAACTTCAGCTGGCGGTGTCCACCACGCAGATATACTTGAATGGCAAAGGCAACCCACGTTGGCCTACCTTGGAACTGCTGTCCAAGCGGATGGGGATACCGGTAGCCCGGCTGATATCCCCGCCTGACGCTGAACTGGCGCCGCCCTCAAAGCCCACGCCTCCTCCTCCACAGGTAAAACATGTGGTCCGGGCCGCCCGGGAACTGGCGGGGCTGCCCCCAAGCAAGCGCGAAAAAGGAATTCGGTTATTCCTGGAAATGGTCGAACTGTGGAGCGAGGTGGGATGAATGCGAGAGATACATACGGTTCCTGGCCCACCCCGCCCACCGGCCTCGTCCCTGCCGGCCCGGATCTCCTTCGAGCTGCGCCGGCTGTGCATCCCCGGGCACCTGCTGGGCTTCGCCTATCTGGCCTACATGCTGGGCCGGGCCGTCCCGGACCAGGAACAGCTCCGGCTGCTCACCAAGAACCTGTATCCGGACACCGGGCGGCGCTTCGGCGCCACACCGGGCAGCGTGGAACGGGACGTGCGCTTCGCCATATGCAAAAGCTGGGACCGGGGCGGGCGGGCCACGCTGGAGCACATGGCTGACGCTCCTCTGGGGCGACGTCCTCCAGCCACCGAGTTCCTGCATATCGTGTCGGACTACATCCGGCGGACATCCTGAATACAGATAAAAGCAGCCTCCTGCGCCATGACGGCGCAGGAGGCTGTCTACCCTTACTTTACTTTTGTGCCAGCGTAGTACAGAACCAGGACACTCCTGCCCTGATATACGCATATATTGGGCAAGAGACCAAACCTATTGACAAAGCATCTCGATCAATGTTACTCTATAAGCAGGAAAGGAGGGAAAATATGATATGTCAATGGTGCCTACAGTAGTTTGCAACAACGTGTTATCTCGCGCATTTACTGAAAAGATCGATGTGTCCCCCATGAAACTGCAAAAACTGCTTTATTTTGTTGCTTGTGAATATCAGAAAAGAACAGGCACTCCTCTATTTTCCGAATCGTTCCAGGTCTGGAAATACGGCCCGGTCTTGCCATCTGTCTATGGTGAGTTCAAATCCTTTGGCAAAGAACCGATCTCCTCTTATGCCAGGGACGCCAAAGGCATCTCGTATATCGTCGATGAGAACACGTCTCCAGTATTGAAGTCCTCTATCGATATTATTTGGGGCAGCTTCAAGGAGTGGGACGCGATCGCGCTTTCGCAGATCACACATATGGAAGGGTCTGCCTGGTCTAAAGCATTTGATGCATACGATCCCATCATCAATACGAATGATATGAAAGAGGACCTGACTTATGGCAGATACATCACCGGATAAAGCGTGCGGTATCGCGGTAAGTCCCCCGCCAAAGAGAGAGCGTTCCCCGATCTTCGAGGGGGAGGACCGCGTCTTAGATGACAGCTCAACAGGTATCGCTCAAAAAGATGAGCCTGTTGTCAAGACGATCGAGGAGAAAGAGCAAGCGCACAAGCACAAGATCGAGGAGGATAAGATCAAGATAGGCTCCAATCTTTTGATCGCTTGTTTTACCATCATCTTTCTATTTGCCATCATAGATATTTCCTATGATCCTTCCCACGGATCGACTCTCTTCTCCGGCGCATTCGAGTTTGCCAAAACGATAGCGACTGCGCTGGTGGGATATCTCTTTGCAGCCAGCACAAAAGATAAGTGATCAAAAGGCCGGGGAGCGGTAAATCGCACCCCGGCCTTCATTTCGTTCACTCCAGCATCCCCAGCCGGTCCAGCACGGTGAGGGTCCTGCACAGGTCCTCGGACAGGTCCAGCCCGTCGCCGGTGCCGTTGAGCGCGCCCTTGTCCACGGCCTTTTGCACCGCGCCCCGATACCACTCGGGCACGTCGGCCAGCGTCTTATAGTACACCATCTCGTCCTCCTCCTTTCCCTCGGGGGCCAGGGACCAATCCGGCCGCCCGTACCCCTTGATAGTCTTGCCTGCCAGCTTGTACCGGCACGCCCGCACGGCAGACGGCTCCCCCGCATTGCCCTCGATGGTGTGGACAAAGCCGCCCTCCACCCGCACCACGATTCCGGTGTGCCAGGTGCTTTTGGCGTCGCCGAAAAAGATCTGGTCCCCCGGCTCCGGGCTGGAGAACAGCCGCCCCTTCTGCTTGAAGTAGTTCAAGCTGTACCCCGTGCCAGCCCCCAGGGACCGGTCCGGCTGGCACAGGAGCAGTTGGGCCTCGGCCCGCCCGAAGGTGGTGACGAAGCACCAGTCCACGAACACATCGCACCAGTCGTAGCCGTTCTTTTTGCCGTTGTAGAAGTCTCCCAGGGCGTCCAGGTCCCGGGCGAACTTATTCCAAAGCCCCCCGGCGTTGGCCTTGGGCTCGTCTAACTGGGCATTAGACTTTTTGCCCAGATAGCCCACCTGGTCCTCCGCCGTGGCGATGAGCCATTCCTGCGGCGTCACATCTCCACCTCCGGCAGCCCCGCCACGCTAGTGAGCAGGGACAGCAGCCCCGCCAGCGCCGCCGCCGAGGCCACCATGGGCCAGTCCACGGCGGACAGCACCGCAGACGCCCCGATGGTGGCGATGGCGGTCTGGGCCACCGTCTTGACGGCCCGTACCCCCGCCGCCTTCAGCCATTTCTTTGTTTTCTCGTTCATAAGTACCCGCTCCTTTCTCAGTTCAGTCCCGGCATACCCGCCGCGATCCACGCCATCACCGCCAGCGCGGCGGCGTATACCAGCTTGTCCACCAGCCCATCCCACCGCTTGGCGGGCTTGTCCGCCAGGGCCTTCACGGCGGCGTTCAGCTCGTCCAGCTTCTCCTCGATGCTGTCCAGCTTGGCCCGCAGGGCGGCCCCGCCCTGCTCCAGCGCCCCGATCCGGCCGAACATCTGCCGGTGAGTCTCGCTGGAGCTGCCCCGGTAGCGGTCGAACTCGTCCTTCAGCGCCTCCACCCGGGCGGACACCGGGCAGTCGTTTGGGTTACAGTTCTCTTGCATCAATATCAGCTCCTATCGATTTTACTTTTCTCAAAACGGGCTACTTTGAGCCATATTGCCCGTTCGCGTGCACGGCAAAAAGCCGTCCCCTGGTCCGGCTTCGGCCCTGGGCACCTTTCCGGTCCGGACACGCATAAAAAGCGCCTCCGTTTCATCATCTTGACAAAACGGAGGCAGATGAGTTATACTGATCACGGAAGGGCACTGCTACGGCGGTCAGCCCCCTAACACACTAGCCGTTCTCACAACTAGCCGTCCGGGTGGCTTCCGGGCGGCTAGTACGCTTTTTGGGCTGTGGCGATCATCAGCGCCAACACGATGATGAACCATGCCACGACGCGCAGGGCTTGCGCCCAGCGCCCGTCTCCCATCAGCATCACCCCCTCTCTCAAGGGAGTGGCTAACCGCCTTTATGTAACAGTGCCCTTCCGGCCTTCCCCTTCGGGTCGGCACGGCCAGTATCCCATCGCGCACTGCGCTTTGTCAAATATCGTGAGCTTCCGCTGCTTCGCCAGAGGCGGCTTTTTTATACGGCGGGACCGGCAACGGGTGTTCCCTTCCCGGCATCCCCCCGAAATGCCGCATGGATCATGTCGTAAAATCCGACAGCGCCGTTTGGGTCGATACACGGCACAAGGTCGATAAATAACTGCCCATCCCGGTACATCTTTGCCGAATATACGGTACAGGCGCTCCCATATGTCGTACTGCCTATGCCCAACCCGTTATATGTCCCTCCTGCTTTGGGGTATGTCGTCGTCGTGCCTTGGAATTGGATGGTCTTGTTTGGGCGGTCCACCTCTAAGATCGTTCGCTGGTTTTGTGCCACTGCAAAATTCACCTGGGTAGAGGTGCCGATCGAATAAGCTAATTGTGAACCAGAATATCCCGTGTACGTAACAAAAAAAGTTGGTGTTCGCATTAGAGGTCGCGATCAAAATACGAGCAGTAGCAGCTCTGTTATTGCCGCGGTTCGGTATCAGGTCCAGAACGATCTTATCCCTGTTGTCTGTGTAGTAGCCAAACCCGATATCTGTCGATTCGTCAAACTTGACATATTCGATCTCGATATAGCCCTCCGGAAGCCTGGATACCTTCTCCTCACATACCCCCACCAGCGCCCTATCTGCCTCCGCCACGAAGGTATAGGTCTCGCTCTCGCTCACCGTCTGTCCATTTTCTTGCCAGCCGGTGAACTCGTAGCCGTCCGCCGGTTCCACAGCCAGGGCAACGGTCTCCCCCTCTTGATACTGCCCCGCTCCGGTGACGGTTCCGCTCCCCGCCGGGTCGATGGAGGCAGTGATGGTGTAGACGGCGGTCTCGGTGAACCGTGCCTCCAGGACTCGGTCCCCGCTTACCATAAAGGTGTAATTTTTATCTGCGCTGACCTGAGTGCCGCCCTCATACCAGCCGGACAGCTTGAAGCCAAGTTTAGGGCTTGCCGTCACTGTCACCTGCGTCCCGTTCTCGTAGAGACCGCCGCCAGACACGCTCCCCTTTTCCGTGTCCTCAGACAAAACGGTGATCGTGTACGACACAACAGGCGTGATGCGGACGTAGCCATCCCCACTGTGCCCAGTTTCCGTGGTGCCATCAGGGGCGGTGAAGGAGTTTGAACCGTCCACCGTCCGGGCGTTTGACAGGTAGTGGTCCTCTGTCAGCGCAAAATCCGCCGGGGCGTTCTGCCCGGTCCAGACAAAGCCGGAACCGCCGCCACCGCCGCCGTCATCATCGCCGCTGCCGTCCGGAATACGGCCCGTTCCGCCGTACCATCCTCCCCCACCTGCTCCGCCATAGCCGCCGCTTTTGTTTACGCCGTTTCCGCCAAAGCCAAAGCCAGATCTCGCGTCGTTATCGTTGGTGGTCGTTACAGATCGGGCCTGGGCGATCCAACCCGTCCCGCCGGAGTTTCCGGTCTGCGTACCACCATACCCGGCGGTACCGTAGCCATTTGCGCTCCCAGAGGCCCCGACGTCCCCGCCGGACTCTCCGCCGCCATACTTTCCGGACTTGGAAGTCCCGCCGTCAGACCCGCCGCCGCCCGCCACAATGACGCGGTGGTCCAGATCGTCAACACCGATCCGGATATCGGACGCACCGCCGCCGCCGTTGTACGTGCTGCGTCTGCCGCCGCCGTTGAATCCGCCGGATGTGCCGCCCGTGTTGCCGGAGCCGCCCGCACGGACAAATACCTGTGTGGTCTCGGTCAGGCTGAGTGTGCCAACGGAGTAGCCGCCCTTCCCGGCGTAGCTTGCGCTGGAGCGGTATCCTCCCTCTGCGCCCCACACTTCCAGCTTGTACAAGCCGGGATATAGCGTGACAGCCGCCATCTCTCCAGTATACTCGAACTCTTTCATGGCCGCGGACGCAAATATAAGCGCATCCCCCAGGTACGCCCGTGTGACCTCCACCGCGCCCAGGCGCAGAACGGCAGGCCCCGCCATTCCCAGTTTCAACATGCCGCTCACCCCTGGATCAGATACAGCGTGGCGGGGTCCTTTGCGGCCAGCGCATCGTACTGCGCCTGTGTCAGGCTCTGGATGGCCGCCACATCCCCCGTGGGAATGGCCCCCACCTGGTCCGCCGTATAGTCCCCAGCCTGCGGATACACGGTCCCGGTGCGCCCCTTGAAGCTGGACACGCCCGCCGTGCCGCCGCCACCGCCGCCGGGATCGTCGCTGTTGAAACGGACGATATTACCGGTGCCAAGGTCCCGGATGGAATGCTGAACGCCGTCTGTTGCGTTGATAAAGCTGTTCCCGGCAACGAAGTTATATCTTGTGTTCTCCCCCAATGTGATGCAGGTGAAGTCGCTATGAACTGATTTGAAGTTGTTCCCTGTGATCAGAACGCCTCGCCCAGCGATAGTCGTCTTGCTGGAATTATACAGCTCCAATTTCTGAATGCAGTTATTCGCAATGATGCTGTCCCTGCTGATGGAATCCAGATAGATGTCCGTATAGATGCTAGGCCCGTTGCCCATGATAAGAACGGATGGCGCACCGACACCTTGTTCTGAACCGATCACACTGATTGTACCACCGGTTGCGATCATATTCATAACGAACATAAATTGCTGAAATGCCCCGTTTATAGAAACAATCTTGTTGTTCGAGCCGGAAGGAATCCAGAAACAGCAATCGCTTACAAACAACGATGAGCCGGAACCAGAGGCCGAAATACATGTGATGTTCCTGCCGGATGTAGCAAAATGAACGCCGGTCACGCGAGGATGTGATCCTGCAGTTTTTAAGACCGTTTTTTCTTCGTCACTTGAAACGTCCGTCCACACCCGGAGCGTCAGGTCTCGTATCGTTCCGTATGTTTCCAAAGCCGCCGCATCAGAGAACGCGCCATCGTGGAACCCTAAGATAGTTTTATCGATCCCACTTCCCCTCAACGAGCCCACCTTGTCGATCGGACCATTTATTTCATAGTGCCCATCCAGCAAAACGACCTCCCCGGTCTTGATGGAATCGAACGCCGCCTGGATCTCCACCTGATCGTCGGTCCCGTCACACAGGAAGTCGCAGTCGGCCTCGGTCCAGCCCGCCGTCGATGTGCCCACCACAACTCGGCAGGTGCGCTTGCCGGAAATGCTGTCGAAGCCCTCGTTGATGGCGTTCACGCCCTGCTGGGCGCGGTTCACCATCTCCATGAGGTAGTTGTAGCCGTGCTGCTCGGACAGGCCAACATCGGCCCCGGCAGGAGCGATGATCTGTCCCTCGGTCCAGTCCTCGGGCAGGTCTGCGGGAAGCGCCTCTGCGATCGGTCTGTCTGCCATATCAAACGCCCTCCTTTACGGTAAATGCGTGCCGGAACGCCACAGTCTCCTCCGCCACGGGGACCGACACGGCGCTGGAGGCCAGCACCGTCCCCGCCCGGTCCAGCAGCTCGATCAGGGCGACCTCCTCCGTCTGGTCCTTCAGCACCCGGTAGCCCACGCTGCCCACATTGCCCACGGTGGACTTGGACAGCGCTGTGATGACGATATCCCCGTTGATGCGCACGGACTGGATATCCCCCACCACGAACGACGCGGCCTGGTCCAAAAACGCCTGCTGTATGCTGGGTCTAGACGCCATCTTCACTTCCTCCTCAGACGCGGCGCTGTAGAAGGGCAGCTTCCCCAGCTCCCAGCGGCCTAAGATATAGTTGTACTCCCCCACAGACCGCCGGATGCTCTCCGACAGCAGGAAGCCCGCCGCCACCCGGGGGCGGCTGATATAGACGATGTGGCAGGGCTTGATGATGTCCATCGTCACGGACATCTCGGAAAAATACTGCTGGTCGTCCACATCCGCCTCGATGTACAAGGTGTAGTTGGGGTAGTCCACCTCCACCTCCCAATTCCCCGGCCCGAACAGGGCGTCCAGCCGCTGATACAGGAAGGTGAGGGTGAACGGCGGGTGCATGGACAGCCGGTTCAAGATGCGGTCCCGGCGGAACTGGAGCGGCTCCGTCAGCGGGTTGGGGACGATGCGAAAGATCTTTTCCCAGTCCGCCGTGGTCTGCTCGTCCATCGTCTGCACGAACAGGTTGGCCCGGATGCGCTCCATGGACCGGGCCATCCCCCGCAGCTCTTCGCCTTCCGTCCGGCACAGGGCCTGGAAGTCCAGGATCTCCCGGAACCACCGGGGCCAATATTGGCAGATATCGGTGTCAGGCACGCAGCGTCACCCCTCCCAGAACGGGCACCTGCTGGACCGGCCCGGTCTCCACCAGCTGGAGGTCGCCGGTCCCGCCGTTCAGGGTCACGCCGGTGGCGTTGAGCACCCCCGGCACCGACAGGATGGCGGAGACCACCCGGGCCAGATACACCCAGCAGGAATAGCTGGTCAGCCGGTCGGCGTCCGGGGTGGCCCAGTCCCGCCGGATATCCAGCAGATAGCGCCCCACCGCCTCCTCCACCAGGGGCTGCATCTGCTCCGCGGCGTACCCCGCCCGCAGGGTGAGCTTTGCTGACACATCCACCGCCACGGCCTCCGGGGCCGTCACTGTCACCTTCGCGCCGATGGGGGCTGTCCCGTAGCCCAGCCCCTGGTCCGGGGGCGGGTCCACGGCGGCCTGCACCGTCTGCACCAGTGGAGCCGGGGCAGGCATCCAGTCCGCACCGATGATGGACAGTTTGACCGTTCCGCCGCCGTCCCAGGTGGGATACACCTGCAGATCCCCCACGCCGTCGATGGCCCGGACCACCCGCTTGTAGTCCGCCACGTTGCCGCCGAAGGGCCGCTCCCGCAGGGCGGAGATGACGCGCTCGCGAAGGGCTTCGTCGGTCTCCACATCATCCCCCGGCACCAGGATGTCGGTGAGCTCCGCCCGGGTCAGCCCCTGGATCGCGGTGATGGGCAGGATGGGCCCGGTGTAGCTGCTGCCGATGGTCCCTGGCGTCTCGCAGGTGAGCCGGTACTCCCCCGGGCCCACCTGCGACGTGACCACGAAGTTCACGCTGTCTCCCTTGTCCACGGTGGAAAACCGGGCTCCGACGGGCACGATGTCAGGCTCGAACACGCCCAGACGGACGGCGGCGGAGGCGGGATACCGCTCCACGTTGGCGATGACGGCCCAGTTGTCCAGGTCCTCCCCCACGGCGGTCTGGATGGCGCCGCCCCGCTGCACCTTGTCCAGGTCCAGATAGAACTCCTCCAGGGAGTAGGCCCCCGCCCCCACGGCGGTCTGGATCATGGACCCCTCCCGCTTGTCCAGGGAGTTTGGCACGCGAGCCAGCATCCGCTCCAGCAGGGCACGGTAGGTCTGCCCGGAAAAGTCGATCATAGCGTCACCTCCACCGTGGTATCCACCGGCCCGAACACAGTATCCACCGTGACGGCGGCGGTCAAAATACCGCTGTTGAACGTATAGGAGAAGCTGGAGATCCCCAGCAGCCGGCTGTCCGGAAGGAAGGCGTCGGCCAGCCGCCGCTGCAGCTCAGAGGCCGCATAGCCGGGGTCCCGGCCCAGCAGCCCGTCCAGCTCGACGCCGAAGTTGGGCGTGTAGATCTGCCAGCGGAACCGCTCCACGTTGACGATGATCTCCACCGCCTGGCGGACCGCCTCGCAGTTATCCCCCCGTCCCCGGAGCCGGTGGGTCTCCGGGTCGGCTATCCAGGTCAGGGAAGGCCGGTCCTGGAACACGACGCCGCTGGTCAGGTCGATGTTGGATCGCGGCAATGTTGGCATTGGTGCCCCTCCTCTCGAAAATGCGGGACAGCACCACGAACTGCTGCCCCCGCATGACCCGCATCAGCAGTACCTTATCCCCCGCCTCCAGCCCCCGGTTCAGGATGATGTAGCCGTCTTTGATCGGGAGCTTCTTTCCGTCCTCCAGGCAGGCGATATCGCCCAGCCGCTTATCGGAGGGGAACGCGTCCTGTATCAGCCCATCCCCGGCGGGGTAGGAGCCGCCCAGCGCGTCCCCCGTGGCTCCTTCCGGGGACGTGTGGGAGTGGGTCAGGCCGGACACGGCGTGGCCGTGCCGGAGACCGGCGGTGATGTGCTCATGCTCCAGGATGGGGAGCTTCTTCTCGATGACCGCGGAGGTGAGCCAAAGGACCTCCTGGGGCAGCACCGCCATCGTCTCCTGGGTCTTGATCTCCAGCGGGGACGTTTTGGTCACAGTGCCCACGCTCAGGTCTGTGAGGCCGTAGGCCCCCATAGAGTCCTGCACAATGCCATGCAGGGTGTCGATCAGATCCACGGCTACACCCCCAGCTCCTGTACCTCAAGATCCATCGTGTGCACATCGTTTTCGAAGGTGTGGGCCACCTTCTCCAGCAGCACCAGCGCAAACAGGCTGATATCGCCCAGGTCGGGCACGTCCATCATGAGCATCTGCCCCGCTTTGAGGCCCGGCAGACCCAGCGCAGACACCTTCAGCGTGCGCCGGCGGCGGTCGTAATAGGAGAGCATGGCCTGGGCCTTTGCCGCCGCCTGGGCGTCGTTCAGCGCCTCGTCGATGGTCTGGTAGAGCTGGAGCAGCCCCCAGTTCCCGATATTGAAGCTGTCCACCGCCTGGAACACGTCCGCCCGGCCTGTGCTCTCATTGGGCCGCACCAGCTTGATAGAGTTATAGGTGTGTTCGTCGATGTCCGTCTTATAGGTGTAGTCCAGCAGCAGGGACCCCTCCCCCACCACGCCTTGGGCTATCATGCCGCCCGCCTCCCGCAGGGACAGCGCCCCCGCGTCATCGAAGAAGGTATACAGCTTCCCGGTGGCCAGCAGCGTCTCCTGGATGGCGGCGGAGATGATGTCCAGGCAGGACTTGTCCTCTTTCACCAGCGTGGGGATGGCATAGCCCGTATCGTCCAGCGCCCCGGTCTTGAGCTGGAAGTCCTGGGCGATCTCCTGGACGATCTGCCCCGCCGTCCGTCCTACGAAGCAATAGCTGGCGTTTGCTTTCAAGTACCGGAGCTGGTCGTAGCAGGTCACGTCGATGACGGCGTAGCGGTCCCGGGATTTGGTGAACACCCACCCCAGGAAGATCACTTGGCCGTCTACGGAAAAGCGGACCACATCCCCCTCCACGAAGGAGATGCCGGAGGCGTTGACGGTGAACTTCAGCGTGCCGGGGGAGCCGGTGCGGTTGGTGGTATAGGTCACCTTCTGCACCTGGGGGGCGATATCCCAGCTGTTTCCGGTGCGCTTCTCCAGGATGATGAGCTCGCAGGTCATGGGCTCACCGCCTGTATCTGCTCCTCCTTCACCCAGCCCCGGGCCCCGCCGCCGCTGGTGGTGATGTGGTAGGGATAGGGCCGCTGGGGGTCGTTGGCGACGATGCGGGATATCTTCCCCCGAAACCCGGAGAACGTCCCGTGGGGCTCCGCCCCATGGCTGGAGTAGTAATAATTTCCATTCACTATCACGTCCATGCCCACGGTGAGCCGCCCCGCCGGGATATCGCGGGCCTCCTCAGCGAACGCCTGGGCGGGCTGGCCCTCCTCCTGCTGGAGCTTCACCGTTTTGGCGGAATAGTCCCGGTATTCGGTCAAGCCCAGCTCGTAATAGAAATCCCCGGTCTCCCCGCCCCGTTCCTCGGTGTGGAAGGAGGTCGCCAGCACCTCCATGTTGGTGTCGAAGATGGGGGAGCCGTCCTCTAGGTAGCGGTTGGCGACGAAGCGGAGCCGGGCCTTTTCCTCCATCGCCGATTGCAGGAAATCGATGTAGAATTTCGGCGGCTGGAACTGCCCGGCAGTGACCACCGCCCCCAGGTCCGGCCGCCCGGGGAACAGCCCGGACCACGTCACCGTCCGGAGCTTCGGCGTGCGGGGGATCATGATGGGTCCCACCCCCAGCACGTTGTACTCTTTGTTATCGTTATCCCGGCTGATCTTGTAGGTCTCGGGGTTCACCGGGAGGCGGACCACAGTCCCTTCCCGGGCCAGATACAGGCCGTACAGGTTTTCCATCCCGTCCCCCTTATGTGTAGCGCAAGTCGGTGTGACTGGCCGCCTGCTCGATGAGCATCCGCTGCAGCGTGTCCGCCAGCCATACCGCGTCCGCTTCGGAATACCCGGTGTTCTGTCCGTGGACGTTGATCACCGGGGTCTGGGCAGTCAGGTTGACATTGTTGATGTACTTGCGCTCCGCCATGTCCACCAGCAGTTTCATGTCCTCCTCGGACAGGGCCACGCTGCGCTTGATGGCGCCGGTGTCGTCCTTGATGCCCCCCAGGTCGGAGGGGATGCTGCCCAGCATGGCGCTGTAGTCGAAGCTGGAACCGTTGGCCGCCTGTCCAAACGCGTCTCCGATGCTGAAGCTGTCCAGGGCTTTTCCGATACCGGCCCCGGCAGCGGAAAACCTATCCATCGTAGACTGATACTCCAGCGGGTCCATCCGCTGGATCTTGATCTCGTTCTCCCCGATAGTGCTGTGGACGAAATCGTTCACCTTGTTCTGGAACCCCTTCACCGCGCCGGAGATATTGGACCCCAGCAGGGCGTCGATGGCCCCGGCGGCGTTTGCTACGATATCCATGATGAAGTTGAACAGGCCCAGGAACAGGTTGGCGATCGCCGCCACCGGGTCATCGAACACGTTGGCGAAAAACTCAGCAAAGGTGGCGATCAAATTCCATCCCGCCGCCACCGTGTTATACCCAAGCGCATACAGCCACCCGATCCCCGCGCCGATCTTGGCGAATATCTGCTCACTGGTCACGCCCATGGCCTCCATCGCCATGACAGCGGCGGCGATGACGGCGATGAACAGCAGCAGCGGCCAGCTCGCCGCCGCCCACGCCGCGGCGCTGGCCAGCGCGGACGCGACGGAGATCGCGGCGAACGCCAGCATGGCCGCCCCGGCGATCTTCAGCAGGAGAGATACGGTCCCCCAGTTGTCCGCCACCCACTGCGCCCCCGCCGCCAGCCCATCCACCACGGCGGACGCCGCCCTGCCCAGCAGCTCGAACCCGGCGATCAGCCCGTTCAGCGCCTTTTGGCCCAGCTCGCTGTTCAGCAGGCCGTTCAGCTTCTGCATGGCGGGCTCAAAGGCCCTCACGGCGGCGTTGGACGCCATCGTCCACGCCTGAGCGAAGGTCATGGGTATCTTCTCGAAGGCGGCGTTGGTCTCCTCTGCCGCGGCAAACAGCGCCGCCTTGACCACGCCGGCGGTGATCTTCCCCTCGGAGGCCAGCTCCCGCATCTCCCCGATGGACACGCCCATATGTTTGGCGATGGCCTGGGCGATGGTGGGGGCCTGCTCCAGCACGGAGTTCAGCTCCTCCCCCCGCAGCACACCGGAGGACATGGCCTGGGTGAGCTGGAGCATGGCGGCCTGGGTCCCTTGGGCGCTGGTGCCCGCCAGCGTGAACTGTTTGCTGATCTGCTCCGCGAAGGCCACCAGCTCCTGGCTGCTGCTGAACGCCTCCGGGGCCATCGTGCCCAGCTTGCCCACCATGTCCGCCATGTCCTGATAGCCGCCCCGGGACCGCATGGCGGACCGGTAGATCATCTCCTGCAGCTGGGGGGTGCTTTGTTTCCCGTCGTTCATCCGGTCCAGCCGGGCGGTGGTCTGCACGTAGGTGTCGCCCATCTCCACGAACTTCTGGGCGGAGCGCAGGCTGAGATAGGCCCCCGCCAACGACAGGATGCGTTTCGTCAGGCCGGAGGCGGCGTTCCCGCCCTCGCGCATGCTCTTGTTCATGCGGTCCTGAGACCGGGCGGCGTGGATGGCGGAGCCGGACAGCTCCTGCGTCCTGTCCGCCGTCTGTGCCAGGGCGGACGAGACCTCCGCAGCCGCGTCCGACAGCTGCCCCAGCGCGGTGCCGAGCTGGCCGGACGCTGCGCCGAACCTGCGCTGGCCGGCCGAGGCCGCTGCCGCCGCCGTGGTGGACCGCTGAAAAAAGTTCAAGAGGCGGTTGAATGTTCCGGAAAACCGGTCGCCCAGAACATAATCTTCACGGATCGCAGCCACTCAACCGCCCCCTTCCAATCTTTTTCTCGACTGCGCTTCTTTGAGCGCGAACAGCTCTAATAAGACCCGCTCTCTGGCGGGGAGCTCAGACACTGCGGACAGCCTCCAGCCGTGGTTGACGAACATGTAGTAGGCCAGCATGGTGTCCGGGTCCCCGCCGTCGATCAGTTTTTTGCCAGCTCCTCCGGGTCCTCGTCCAGGCCGGACAGGGACAGGATGGCGGCGGACAGCCGGTCGAACTCACCCACCAGCAGCATCTTGCCGGGGACCTCCAGCGGGTCCATCGTGCCATAGGCCTTGCACATCTCCTCGCTGCAAAAATCAGGCGTCACCGTGGCGGCCACCACCACGCGGCGGCCATATTCGCCGTTGTCCAGCCGCTCCACCTGCCGCCCCCGCACGTTCACCCGGCGGGTGGACAGCCGGATCAGCTTCTCATTCTCCTCCTGGGTGATGGGGCGGATCGCGAAGGGGGCGGGCTTGCCGTCCTCCCCCAGGAAGCGGTCGGAGATGACCACCTCCTTCTTGTCCACCGTGTTGACCGGGTGCAGGAACGCGTTCAGACCGCTCATATCGATGTTCTCCTTTCTCAGTTGCCCGTCTCGGCGGGATCGTGGAACGCGGACAGGATCTCGAAGTCCTCGTAGGTGAAGCTGATATCCATCGTCAGCATATCGGCCTCAGCGTCCAGAACGGACAGCGGGATGGTGCCGCTCAGCTTGCAGTTGTAGTAGACCACGGTCTGCACGCCCACCGTTGTGGTGGGGTCGTCGTTGGTGATCTGAAGGTTGAAATAGGGCATGATGCCGCTGCGGATGTACTGGGCCAGCATGTCCAGGAACAGCGGGGTGCCGTAGTACACGGTCATGGTGCCGCTCTGCTTGACGCTCCCCGGCTTCTGCTGGGCCTTTTTGGTCCCGATCACCTTCATGTCCGTGGAAGAGATCTCCGCCTGGGTCTTGACGTTCTTGGCCCCGAACAGGTCCTTGACCTGCCCGTCCCGGATGATGACCGCCTTCCCCGCAGACCCGTGGAGCGTGTCCCGCTCTAACAAAAAGCTCATAGCTCTTCCCCCTTTCTTACGACACGGAAACGGTCAGGTAGATCTTCTCCACCGCATCGCCGACCTGGATCGCCACGGCGATCACGAGGCTGTCCGCCTCCTCGCCCCGTTCCACCGTGATATCGTCCCCGGTGGGCCGCCGCCCCAGCGCCCCCCGGTCGTACATGGTCTTGAGGTAGCCCAGCACCGCCGCCTTGAACAGCCCCCGGCCCTCCTCGTTGTTCTTGACCTTGCCCAGGTAGTTCAGCGAGAACTCCCGGTACAGGTCGTTGGCCAGGCTGGAGCACACCCGCATGGTGGTGTTCTTATGGAACACCCTTCCCATGTCCGGGGTGTAGGTGGTCAGCGTGTTGATGTCGCTCTCGATGCGCACGCTGCCGAACTCCCGGGTCAGCACGATGTTCCCCGCCCGCAGCTCCGCCTCGATCTGGCTGTCCGTCTGCCGGGCCGCCGCGTCCGCCGCACCGGGGTAGGCCGCATAGGTCAGGGACCGGTCGTACTGCGCCCCGGCCTCGGCCCCGGCCAGCCACCACACCACCTCATGCGCGGCCAGCTGAGTGCCGTCCTCCAGCACCACGCCGCTGTTGGTGCTGATGACGTAGGGGCTGTCCGCGCCCTGTGCCCCGGAGGCCACCAGCTGGCAGTACCGCCCGTTCTGTTCTGCCAGCCGCCGGACGAAAGCCGCCATCGCCTGACGCACGGTGCTGTCCGTGCCGTCGTAGGCCAGCACATCGAAGTGGTGCGGCTCCAAAGCCTCCAGGGCGGCGGCGTAGGCGGACGCCTCCGCAGTGCCGTCCGCACCGCCGGTGAGCGTCACGCCGGCGGCGGCGGTCAGTGTCCCGGTCCCGGAGAACTTCACCCATCCATTGGGGACCAGCCCCGCCGCGTCCTTGACGAGCTGGCGGTCCGCCACGGCCCCGTCCACCATGGTGGTCACCACAAAGCTGTCCGGATCGTTCACATCGGCGGCGATGGACACCGAGATGTCGTTGCCCCGTGCGCCGGGATAGAGGGCTGTGGCGGTCACGCCGCCGCCCAGTTCAGCAGCCGCGGCGGCCTCCCCGGCCGCGGGAAGGCGGTACAGCAGCACCTTCGCAGGCCCGCCGGATACGTTGGTCCCCTTGAACAGCTCCCGCAGGAACATGGCCTGGGGCGCGGTGATGGGGCAGCCGATATAGGGCGTAGTGTCCGCCCCGGCCTCGATCTCCATGACCCCCGCGCCGCCCCAGGACAGCGCTTTGGCAATCGCCACGACGCCCCGGGTCCCCTGGGCGGGGGGTGGGCTCGATTCGCTCTTGAAGTTGATGTAGATCCCGGGCCTCACCTTGTTCTGCGCAGTCCAATTTCCGCCTGCCATCAGCGGGCACCCCCCTTGAAAAATCTGCCCAGGACGGCTTTCGCCTCCTGAATGGTGTACTCCGGCCCGGTCAGCAGGACCTTGGCGAAGTCCTGCTGGTAGCCCCTCAGCGCCCCGCTGGCCAGCAGCTGGGCCGTGGGATGGCGGGCGGGAGCCTCTTTGGTCTTTTCTGCCATCATGATACCTCCTCGGTATAGGACTGGATGGACCGCATCAGCACATCATCCTCCGACCTGGTCACCCAGATCTTCAGGTCGAACTTGTAGTGGAGCGCCTCGTCCTGGATGGACCAATTGCGCTCGTAGGTCCGCAGCAGGGCGGTGCCCCGGCTCTCCCCGCCGGAATACGGGAAGGTCTCCATCCTCTCGTCCAGGATATCAGCAGCCATGGTATACTGGTCGTCCATATCCACCCGGTCCGGATCCACCAGGACCACCAGATCAAGCCCCAGCGTGCGAAGGAAGCGGTCCCCCATCTTTTTGACGATCTTTGCCTTTGTGCGGCAGAGAAACATGGCGGGCGTGGTAGTGCCCTGCTGGTTTGGGTCGTCGTAGAAGGTGACGCCCGGGAGCGCCGGGGCCAGATGGTCCGCCAAAGACCGGGACAGCCGCTGCATGGTAAACATCATGGTCCCATCACCTCCCGCGTCAGCTTGCCCAGCTCCTTTTGCACGGTCTCTTCGTACACCTCCCGCGCCTCGTCGGTCATGTGCAGGCCCTCAACATAGGTGGTCCTGGTCCCGACGACCAGGCCGACATCCCGGGAAGGATCTCGGGAGAGCAGCCCGGTGGCCGGATCGAGGTACAGTCCGGGGACGAAGTGCTTGTCCATCCGGTGCCCATCATTGACATAACCGGCGTACTCCATGTCGTTCCCCAGAGAGGTGACGAAGCTCTGCCCCCGTTCCACCGGCTTTGTCTCGCTGTCTGTGGCCCAGTGCTGGGCCATGCTCCCCGTCATCATGTTGACGCCCCGCGCTTCGCCCGTTTCCAAGGTATTTGGCGGCGTCAGCTCCGTTGCCCGCTCCACCGCCCGCAGGGTCGCACCCTCCGCGATCTCCGCCAGCCGCTCCCGGATCCCGGGGGCGCGTTTCTCCAGCTCCAGCAGCCGGCCCCGCAGGCCGTCACCCAGCCCCATCCGGCGCCCCCCCTTTCAGATATCCCCGCTGGAGCAGCCCGATCTCCTGGTGGGCCAGACCGGGCATCACCGCCCCGAAGGGCTCGTAAAAGTAGGCGGGCTCCCCGGCGAAGGCCCGTATGGTCCGGCCGTCTCTGCCCAGTCCCGCCCCCCGGCGGATGAGCAGCTCGTCCCCGGCCCGGATGTCCACCTCGTTGGCGCAGGCCAGCTTGTCGCTGCCATCCTCCACCATGGCAGCGGGGCGGTCCATGCGGGGCGGATGGGCCGTGCTGCGATAGACCCGGCAGGGGACGTTTTCCAGCACCGTGACGCGCTCGTGCTTGGTCAGGTTCCCCTCCTTCACGGCCTGTACCCGGCGCACCTCCGCCAGGTCGGTGTACCAATCGGCGTAGTTCATATGGCGTAGGTCCCCCCCAGCCCCACCAGCCGCGCCCTGGTGGCCAGCATCTGCCCGTACTGGGTGGCGTTCAGACCGCCCCAGCCAGAGGTGGCCCTGGTCAGCGCGTCAGTGTCGTAGCTCACCGAGCTGTCCCCCAGGGTGGCGGACTTGACCACGCCCACCAGCGCCCCGGTGGCCGCCGCCTGGCCGGGTGTCTCGGTGCTCTGCGCGTATGTTCTGAGGTACAAGGAGGCGTTGTGGGCCACATACAGCCCGCAGGCGTACCGCCAGCCATCCAGCCACTTGTCCGGCTGGATCGCGCTGTTGGCCTGGCGGATGAACTCGCCCAGCATGGCAGGCGGCACATGGGGCAGCCCTGCCGGGGAGAAGAATTGGGGGTGATCCTCCTGGAACATCTCCTGCGTATAACAGCCGGTGGTCTGCCCGATGTTGGCCGCGGCGGCCCGCACCTTGTAGAATTGGGGCTTTCCCATGCTGTTCACCCGCCATGCCTCCTTACTCAGCGTCCGCCGGTCCCCGGCGCGTTGGCTTGCGCTTCAGCTGGTTTTCCACGTCCTTGTCCTTGCGGCTGTTCGGGACGCCGATCTTCCCATCCTTCACCAGCGCCCTGAAGTAGGCCGTCTCCCCCACCCAGTCGGGCACATCGCCCACATAGCCTTTCGGGATGGGATAGGCCGCGCAGCCATCCGGGCTGGGGACGATCACGTTCCGGATACAGGAAATGAACATATCTCAGCCCTCCTCAGATGCCGTCGAAGTACATCATGGTCTGGGGGTAGAACAGCTCCACCTCGGAGATGTTGGCGGCATAGGCGGTATCGTAGCAGAAATTGGGGACGTTGGGCTGGCTCATCACCCGGTTCAGGGGCGCCAGCTCCTCCACCTGCACGAAGCGCTCGTGGTTGACATAGACCGCCATGCGGTCCGTGCCGCCGGTGCCCGCGCCCTTGCACCAGCGCACCGCGCCGATGTACAGGGAGCGGCCGTTCTTCGCCGCCACATTGTTTTTCAGCACGAAGTCCAGGATGGTCTCGGCGGCAAGGTCGGTGACCATGGTGGTGAGCAGGTAGTTGTACTGCTCATAGGGCAGCAGGATGTGGTTGGGCATGGCGTCCTCGTCGTACTCCGCCGCCGCCCACACGGCGGTGATGGCGTCGTTGATGTCCGCCAGGATCTGCTCCTTGCTCTTGTCCGCCCACTTGGTGGAGGAAGCGCTCCCGCCGTTGGCCGCCACGGTGGTCTCCACCACGTCGCGATGGTTGAGCAGGCCGTAGGTGTCGTACTCCTTCAGGCCCGCGTAGACGTTCTGGTCCATGTGCTTGTCATAGGCCATGCGCATACCGTCCTGGAGCAGCTGGTCCAGGGAGCGACCGATATAGTTGGCCCGCTGCATGTCCACCCACATCACCCGCAGGGCGGCGGCAAAGGCATGGGCCTTGTACAGCCCCTTGTCCACATTGGCCTGGACCACGGGCAGCCCGTTGGAGCCGCCCGCCTGGACAGGGCCCGCACCGGACCCGCCGGTGATGCCGTAGCCCACGGACTGGGCGGAGATGAAGTCCACCCAGCCGCCGCCGGACTTCACCACGATGTCCCGGGGGTAGGTCACGCTGGAAAGGGGCTTACGGATGATAGGGTCCCGCTTCTCCAGCTCGGAGACGAGGAACGCCTGGCCGGAGGCGATGCCCGCCGCGTCCATCGTCATGGCGCTGCCGCCCTGGGCTGCGCCGGCGCGCTGGATCACACCGGCGTCGAAGGTGCCAACATTCTGATGATCCATTCCGTTTTCCTCCTTTTAGGCGTTGTTCATGGTCAGGATGCGGAGCTCCGCGATCCCGTTGGCGTCGGCGGGCCCGGCCCACCGGCAGTTGGCCAGCTCCACCGTGTTGTCCGGATCGGCCGCGGCCTCAAAGCCACCCACAGGGGCGGCGGGCAGACTGGCGTTGGCATTCACCCGGACGTATACCGTCCCGCCCAGGGCAGGGGTGCCGTTGCAGCACTTCACATTGATGGCCCCGCGCATGAACACGGGGACCGCCTCGCCGGGGGCATAGGCGCCCACGCCCTGCTCCAGATAGTTCAAGGCGCTCTTGACCTCCCGGGCGGCCACGCCCACGAACTTCTCCGCCATGGAGCCCGCGCCCATCGGCACGGCGTTCCCTTTGGCGTCATATTCCAGGGCCGCGCCGAAGGCGATTGGCAGTTGGCCTCCGGCGGGGCGGGCGGTCACGATCATGTCGGGCTGGCGAGCGTAGCTGCCCGCATAGCCGTGGGGCATGGAAATGCCGATATTCTGGGGATTCAGTCCCATGGGTCAGTCCTCCTTTTTCTTGTGGGGGTTGCGGGCGGCGTAGGCCGCCTCGGATTCCCGGCACCGGGCTTCGAAGGTCGTGGCGGCGGCGTCTGCGGCCTGCTGGGCGTTGGCCCGCACCGCGTCCTGCACCTGGGCCATCATGTCGGGGCCCTTGATGCTCCCCAGCAGCGCATCCACCACCCGGGAGCGCTCCATGGGATCCCGGATGGCCGCCACGGCGGGGCGGATGCTCCTCAGCATAGACACGGCGGCGTCCCGGGCGGCAGGGGCCATGCCATCCCCCGCGGGGATGACGGCGGACCCGTTGGCCATCAAGGACTTCACCGCGTTGTCCAGCGCTTTCTCATCGCTGAGCTTCCCGGCGGGGGTCTTGGCAAACCGCTCCAGGAAGCTCAAGATCTTGTCCAGCTTTGCCTCCAGGCCGCCCCCGATCTTGTCCTCCCTGCCGTCGGCGGTGCGCTCCTCGTCCTGGGCGGGGGGCGCGTCCTCCTTGCCCGGAGCCTCCTCCTTGCCGGGGGCCTCCTCCTTTTTCTCCATGGGCGCCGCGTCCAGCGCCGCTGCGGCGGTGGACACCATCTGGTCCATCTCCTCGGGGCTGGCGTCCTTCGCCGCCATTCCGAAGGCGGTCAGGACAGACTTCCAAAACTCAGACATGCTTTTCCTGCCTTTCTCCGCCTCTTCGGCGGTATCCTTTATCGCCACCGCGTGGCCGGCCCGTCCCCGCGGGACCACCGCCACGTGATTGCCTCTGATGCGGCTCTGCCGGTATCCGTTCCCATCCGGTGTGTAGGCGCACAGATACCCGCAGGACACCTCCCTCTTCACCCGACTGTGCACATCGCAGGCCAGGGACGCGTCGTTGATATACAGGTCCGCCACCAAGCACTCCCCCTCCCGCCTCACGTTCTGCACATGCCCGCGGACATAGGCGGAGAAGTTCTCCGGCCCCACGTTCTCCGGCGGGTGGCCGTCCGTCACAGGCTTGCCCTCGAAGCTGGCAATCGCCGCCGGGTCGAACACGTCCTCCGGGGCCCGGCGCACCGTCACGGGCCGCTCCGGGTCGCCGTCCAGCCGCAGCTCCCGGGCCAGGTATACCATCTCCCCCGTCCGGGCGATGGGCACGTTGCGGCAGATCAGGAAGCCCTCATCGGTCTCGATCTGATTGGGACTGAGCTCTGTGCCGTAATAGGCAAGCAACTTGCATCACCTCGCAAAATAAAAGAGGTCAACCGCCTGAACACTCAGACAGTTGACCTCGATCGGTCCTTCCCGGCGCTCGATTGCGCCGTGGGTGTGATATCAAACTTTCAGTTCCTTCATGTGGACGATCTGCATTTTGACACTCCCGTCCCTCAGCTGCTTGAGCTGGACGCGGTATCCCTGGGCCAGCGCGGCATTGATGGCCACGATCATCTGCTCGGTCATACCGCCACCTCGACGGTTTCGATCTCATGGGTAAACAGCTCCGTTCGGCCAACGATAATGCTCTCTGGGTCCGGCTCATTGTCCTGCGCGGAAATGTAGGCGAACAGTTCACCCGTAAAGATCTCGCCGTCAGTCATGACCGCTTTGACTAATCTTCCGGCGTTTTTTTTATAAAATTCCGCATAATACATCATGTTTTCTCCTTCGTCGGCACGACATGTGTCCCCTTTTTCCCGTAATGGATGGTAAAACGCCTCGTTGGGGTCCCTTCTCCTGTTTCCCTGTCCACATCAACACCGATCGCTTCGTCCTGGGAAACAACTTCCTTATTTGCCTATTCCCCATGACGGGTAAAGATCGCTTCTCCGGTCCCGTGATATTTGTCGACCAATGCCTGCGCAGTATCCAGATCGCCATACAAATAGCTTTTCCCGGGCACATAGCGACCAGAGTTTTTGATGTGCTTGCTTTGATGCCCGACATTTACTCTTTTGGGGGTCTGTTCTGATCGGATCAACGTTCGAACTGCTTCTCGTTTATCTTGATCATACGGGACAGAATGTAAAGTTTCAAGCCTCTGTTTCTCCTGTTCAGCGTTTGTCCTCCGATGATCCCGCTTTCATCCCTTGTACTTCTCGTCCCCCGCCCGTTTATGCTTCAAAAAGGCCTCGAACGTCCGGGGCACATCGCTCCCCAGCGTCACCCGGTAGCGTTCCCACTGCCGGTAGTCGTTGAGCCACCGGGCCCGGCCCTGCTCCTTTTCCCGGTACGCCTCGATCTGCTTTTGGCTGCGCGGGTCCCTTGTGGGCGGGTTCTTCTCAAAGCTGGAGAACGCTTTGATCTTCCGCAATTCCTCCTCGCTGCGCCCCATGGGCGTCCAGCGGACCAGCTGATGGAGGCAGTTGGGATGGATGCTCAGCCAGGAGTTGTCCAGCGTGTCCGGCCCCGCCGGGTCCCGTTTGCCGAACGCGGCGGACAGCGGCGGAAAGTCCGGGTCCCGCCCGCTCTTGGAGTACACCCGGCCCTCGAAAGGGGCGCACAGCTTGCAGGTGGTGCCGTGGCTGCTGATCTTGAACAGGTCCCACCCGTCGTCCTGGGTGAGCACAGACAGGATCTCCGCCTGCCTGGACGTGGTGCGCAGCGCCATCGAGGCATAGGTGTGGAGGCTCCAGCGCCGCCCCGCTTTGTCGATGAACCCGGTGACGCCGTCCCGCCGCAGGGCCTCCACGAAGCCGGGGACCTGCCGGAACGTACTCCGCCCCGCTGCCTCCAGCAGGGCGGCCTGCTCAAGCCCCATCTGCCGGAACATGTCCGGCGAAGCCCGGCCCAGCAGAGCGGTGGACAGCGTGGCGTAGGCCGTGAGGTCCGCCTCCAGCAGCCGGCCGGTTAGGTCTGTGACCAGCCGTTGAACCATGTCCATCTGCTCCCCCGTGAGGGCGGCGGCGTTCCGATACCCGGCCAGATGCTTTGCCGCCGGTTCCGGCCCGTCCAGGGGCTTTCGGGCCTCCGGGCGCTTGACATAGAACTGCATCTCGACCATCCGGGGGATATACCGGCCCCGATCCTCATCCAGCTTGCGCAGGATGGCCTGGACCCGCTCCAGCGCCGCCTCCGCGTGGTAGTCCGCCAGTCCCCGGGAGCGCAGCCGCCCGATCTCATTGATGATATCTGTTTCCGCCTTCAGATAGAGCCGAGTGAGCCGCAAAAGCTCCCTGTCCGCCGCCGCACAGCCTGGGGCAGCCATTCAGTCCTCCTCGTCATCGTCCACGATCTCAAGCTCTGGGAAAAACTGGTCTGAATATCGATCCAACTCAGCGATGGACGCATTCGGATGGCCGTTGAGATACTCCATCATCTCCGCCTCGAACCCGTATTCTTTCGGGCCAAGAAAAAGGGAGATCAAGCTGCCTTCCTCATATTTGTTTTCGGCCGTTCCAGCATATCTATCCATAAGCAGTTGCTGGTATTCCGTAAGCTCGAGGTCTCTGCCCATCTCACGACTCTCCCTTCAGCAGCTGTTCTATCGCCGCTTCATTCCCCACGATCGGGATCCTCCGGACAAACCTGTATTCTCCCGGCCCTTCTACGATAAAGCTATAAAAATTTCCCCCATAAAAGTAATGAGACGACTCCCCCGGTCTTAGTTTTGGATGATCCGTGAAGATCCCGCTGCTCACGCGGGCCGATTCCCTCTGGCTCATCTTTGCCCCTGTTTGTTTTATTTTACCACTTTTCTTCCCTTTTGTCGAGCCGCCCAGCTTCCCATAGGTAAACCGCCCGTTTTTCTCCCGGGGCTGTCCCTTGTAGTCGATCGTGAGCCCGTCCCCGGTGTCCAGCTCAAAAGGGTCCTCTTCCTCTCCTCCATAGCCCAGCCCCGCCAGCGGGTCCCGCAGGGCGGTCACGTCCTGGTAGGTCTTTCCTGCGGCGGCGGATATCTCTTCATCGGAGATGTTCGAGAACATCCCCGTCTCCTCCGACATGGCCTTGAGCTCCTTCATGGCGGTGTCCGCCCGGATCAGCCCCGCCTGGAAGATGTCCCGCACCGCCACCGCCTTCTTCTCGCAGATCTCCGCCACTTCCTTTGCAGACGGCGTCCACAGCGGCGGGAAGATGATGTCCAGGCCGTCCGGGGCCTCTCCCCAGGCGGACATGCACACCACGGGCAGCAGCCGCTCCAGTATGGGCCGCAGGACGCTCTCCCGCATGGTATCGATGTAGTCGTAGTAGTTGCGCAGGTCGCTCTCTCCGGTGGCGTTCATGCCCGCCGGGGACCGCCCAAACAGCTTGGTCATGGGGATGCGGGACGCGCCGGACAGGTCCATGCACATGCTGTCGTAGACCTCCCGGAGTCCGGCGAAGGTGTATTGGGTGTTGTGGATCTGGTCGCCCTTGTTCACCAGCTGCATCCCGAAGTTGGAGCGCATGACGCTCTGGGCCTGCATGGTGTTCCAAAACCGCCGCTGCTGGGCGGCGGACCCCAGGGAGAAGAGCTGGTCCAGGCTCTCCACCTCCATCGTGTCCACGTTGGCCCGGAAGGTCAGCGCCGCCATGTTCTCCGAAACATTGTCATGCTTCACCACCTCCCGGTACAGCGCCTCCACCTCGCTTTCGCCCCAATACTGGTTGGCGATCCGCTCCAGCGGGGGCAGCTCCCGGCCCGTGAACCGGATGACCCGGGAGTGGTGGACCCGGGCCGCCGTCTCTCCGTCCGGGCCATAGAACGAGTAGTATTCCGGGATCCTCTCGCCGCCCTCGAACACGGCGCCCGGCTCCGGGGCGATCCCGCACCACCGGTCGTAGACCGCCAGCCCCTGGAAGGCCCCGGGCAGCACCGTTTCCAGGTCCAGGGGCTGGTCCAGCATGGACCCGTGGCCCCGGATCATGATGATGCCCGCCGCGCCGCCGTACAGCCGCCCCCATTTCAATCCCTGGGCCACAGCGTCCCGCAGGCGGCTCCTCTGCTGCTCCGCCTCCAGCAGCTTCCTGTGCTTCGGCCCAACGCCGCCCAGGGTGAACCACTGCCGCGTCATGTCGTCCGGGATGATGCCTACCACGTTCTGCACCAGCCAGCTCCCGCTCCACAGGGCGGTGAGCAGGGCGTAGTTCCAGCTCATGCGGGTCATGGAGTACTGGGTGGCCTCCAGCGGCGACTGGGAGCCCGTCCCCAGATGGAACAGCGGGTTGGAAAAGGCGTCCGCCGTCAGCACCGGGGCCTGTTCTGCACGCTCGTTCACTCTGTATCCTCCTCCCCATACCGCCACTTGGGCAGGCAAGTGTTCACGTAATAGCGCAGGGCGTCGGGCCCGTGGTCCTGCTGCTTCACGGGCTTTTCCACCCCCATCGACGCCGCCTTCGCGTCCCACACATAGGACTGCAGCTCGCCGATCAGGCCCCGGCACCGCCGGTTTATCTTCAGCGCCCGCCGGGCCAGCAGCTGTGACACCCTGCGGATGCCGTTGAGCACATCGTTATCCGCCCGGCGCACATACACGCCCCGGCGCTGGAGCTCCGCGATGAAGCTGGCGGCGGAGGGGTCCACCACCACCGGGCACAGGAACTGGGGATCGCTCCCCATGAATCCCTCCAGGTCCGCGGCGTATTCCCCATCGGTTTTTTGCCACCCGCAGCGCTCCAGGTCCCGGCTGTCCCATCGGTACTCATCGTCCACCCACACCGTCTCGCCGTCATCATAGATGTCCAGGAACACGGTGGGGTTGGCGGTGCCGTAGTCGCAGGCGATGGCCCGGTCGGCAGTATACCGCAGCCCCTGCGGTTTGTCCCCGTCTTCGTAGGTGCAGGCGTCCGGGTCGAACATGTCGTAGACGATCCCGTCCCCCGCCGTCCACTCCCCCAGGATGTACCGGCGGTAGAACACCCCGGCATACAGGCTCTTGTACATCGCCCGAGTATCCTCGGACAGGCTGGGGTTGTCGTCCATCAGAAAATGGATGTGGGTGGCGTTTTTCTGCTCCAGCTTCTCCAGCCACTCCTTTCGGAACCAATGCTCCGGGATGTCCGGGTTGCAGTTGAACCACAGCTTCGCCCCGTCCACGCTGCACCGGGCCAGGGCCTGTTCCACGAAGGACCGAGGCATCAGCGCCGCCTCGTCCAGCAGCACCCCCGCCAGCGTCACCCCCTGGATGAGCATATAGGAGGACTCATCCCGGCCGCCGAAAACGTAGAATGTGTTGACCCTTTTTCCCCTGGCGACGGTCAGGACGTGGCCGGACCGGGTATACTCCAGCGCGAAGCCGTTCTGGGCAAGATACGCCACATTCTGGAGGGGCTGGATCACGTTGCGCTCCGCGCTGGACACCGTCTTTCCGCATATCCCAAAATTGCGGCGCTCGAAGTTCCCCATGGCCCACAGCAGGAAAGAGAGTGACATGACGGACGTTTTCCCCGTTCGGACCGCGCCGTCGCAGATGAGCGCCCGTTTGCCCGTGTAGGGCCAGCGCAGTATCTCAATCTGCTTTGGAGATAGCATCGGCGGCCTCCTTCAGGCTCTTGGTGATCGGATCGTCCTCGGTCTCCAGGGGCCTTGCGCCGCCGCTCCGGCTGTCCGGCTCCCGCTGCTCCAGATACTGCTTGCCCAGCCAGATCGCCATGTTGGCGTTCTTCTCGGCCAGCTGGAACTGGGAGCGCCTCAGGGATATTTTCCCCTTGCTCCGCTTTTGGGAAAAAACTAGGGAAAAACTCTGTCTGTATGTCCGCTTACACCAAGCGTCCAGAGTCTTTTCGCTGATTTCAAAAAACGCGCAGACTTCCTCTCTGGTACATTGTAGGCCGCAGAGGCTTTCAAACTGCTTTTTGTCGATCTCCTTTCGCGGCCTTGCCACGCGCTCACCTCCGGTCGAGCCACTGCTTCCCGATCTCCCCGGCGATCTGGGCCATCATCACCGGGGGCACGCTCATGCCGCACACATACTGCGCGGACTCCCCCATGAAGTCGTAGTCCTGGGGAAAGGTCTGGATGTTGACGTAATCCTGGTCCGACAGGAACAGCCCGTCGCACATCCTGAAGTGGCAGCCGCCGGACACGGCCGTAGACGCCACCCGTCCGTCCGACTCGATGCGGTTGTTGAAGCCGCTCCCCTTTCCCCGCACCCTCAACGTGATATCGGCGATGCAGGTATCCGACGCCCGCCGGTGCTTCAAAAGCTCGGAGTAGACCCCTGGCTTGGCAAAGGGCTTGCCCTGAGCGCTCCGGACCGCCCCGAACAGGATGGGGGGCTCGGAAAAGGCCAGCTCCAGCCTGGGATAGGGAAGGTCCTTTCGCCGGGCGATAAAGAACACCCGCTCCCGGCGCTGGGGCACCCCCATGGTGGCGGCGTTCAGGAGGAAGATCTGCACCGCATACCCCGCGGCGTCAAACTCCTTGAGGATCTGATTGACATAGCCCTTGGCATTGCCCAGCAGGATCCCTTTGACGTTCTCCGCCACCACCACTTTGGGGCGCAGCCGCCGGGCCGTCTCGATGAACCAGAAGAACAGGTCGTCCAGCCGCTGCCGCTTCTGCCCCTCCCGGAACACCTTCGCCCTGTTCCAGCCCTTTTCCCGCTCTCCGGCGGTGGAGAACACAGAGCACGGCGGCGACCCGTCCAAGATGTCCAGGCCCCTCAGCGCCTCCGGAAGTTCATCCTCCGGAAGCCTCGAAAAGTCCCGGATGTCCATCAAATAGCTGTACTGGGGGCGGTGGTTCTTCCGGTACAGCGCCATCATCCGCGGGTCTATCTCGCAGCTGCCCAGCACCGTGTATCCCGCCAGTTTATATCCCATGGTGGACCCGCCGCCGCAGGAGAAGCAGGAAAAGACGGTGCGGCCGTTTTTCGGCACCTGCTCCAGGTCGGAGAGGGACCATTTCCACGGATACCGGTGCTCAGTCATTGAACTTGAACCCGCACTTCGGGCACTGGTGTCCAAACGCCTCGTCGCCGAACTCCTCCAGGCCGTACTCCACATTCCCGCCGGCGGCGGGACCGGCAGGAACCGCCTCCTCCTCGGCCTCCGGCCAGTCCAGCGCCAGTCCCTCGAAGTCCAGCCCCTCCAGCTCTTCGGCCAGAAGGTCCAGGTCCCACTCCGCCAGCTCGGCGGTCTTGTTGTCCAGCAGGCGGTATTTCCGCTTCTGCTCCTCGTTCAGCCCCGCTTTGACGATCACCTGCACCTCCTTCCGGCCCAGCTTCTTCAGCGCCCTATACCGGGTATGCCCGGCCAGGATCGTGCCCGTCTCGTCCACCACGATGGGGGCCACATAGCCGCATTGGCGGATGCTCTCCGCCACGGCGTCCACCGCCGGGTCGTTGCGCCGGGGGTTTTTCTCATAGGGACAGATCTCCGCCAGTTTTCTTGCCGTCAGCTGCAGTTCCATCATTCGCTTCTCCTTTTCGTGATATGTCCGCCGCCGGCGGTGTCCCGATCTAAGAATCGGTACAGTTTCTAAAATAAGGCCATCATAGCACATATCGCGGCTGTGGTTCCCCCAATCGGGGGAGCGCTCGATATTTATTTTTCGCCGCACAGCTCGTCCAGCGTGATCTGGAAAAAGTCCGCCAGCGCCCGGGCGGTGTGGATGTCGGGCACCCGCTCCCCCCGCTCATACCGGGCCACGGCGTTCTTGCTCAACCCGCACAGCTCCGCCAGCGCCTTCCGGCTGATCCGCCGCCGCTCCCGCAGCTCCGTCAGCCGCCGGGAAAATCCACTGCTCATGGGCTCCTCTCCCCTCCGTGACCGCCCGCCCCTCTCCTGTTTCATTTCCAAACCCGCACCCGGTGGAACCGGCTCCTGGGCACTCGTCCAGCCAGATAGTGGGACTAGGTGCTGTACACGGCGTTCCTGTTCGTGCCCATCATCACCGCCAGCTCCTCCGCCGTGTCCGCCACCGCCTGCGGCAGATAGGGCGGCTTTTTGGCGTACCCCACCCATACGTGCTCCGGCATATCGTCTGTTTTCACCTCAGCCGCCCCCCTTCCTTCTCCGCCTGCGCTTGGCGTCCGGGCTCTGCCCCCACAGCGGGCACGCCCTGTGGGCCATATCGCACCCGCCGGGCACCGGGCAGCTCAGGCACACCGCGATCGTCTCCGGCGGGTCGTGGGCGTACACCGGCTTCAGCGGCTCCGGCTCCCCGTGGCCCGGCTTGGTGGGCGGGTGCTTGGACCATTGCCCGGCGGCGGTCATGGGGACACCTCCTCGATCTCCTCCGCGCGGATATAGATCCCCGGCACCTCGGCCCAAAACTTTTCGCATATCTCCGAGGCCACCTGGGCGTCATCCGTCCAGAACCCCGCCGCCCCCATGCAGTCCTTCAGCAGCTTGTTCAGGTTGTCCGTGTCCGGCGGCGAGGTTCGGTACTCGCCGTCATAGTGCCCCCCGCACAAGGGGAAGCACCACTTGACCATCAGCCGCACCGCCCCCGACAGCCGCCGCGCCGGGCTGTGCCCCGCCAGATGGGCGGTGAGCTTGGACCGGGCGGCCGCCACCTCCGGCGGGTCGTAGAACACCGGCTTCCCCTTCACCACCCGGACCTGCTTCTCCTGGTGGGTGGCGGTCGGCACTTTAGCCATCGCCATAAAAAATTCTATTTTTCCATTTTCCACCTGCTTCACTTCCTTCCGGCCTCGCGCTATGGGTGTGGTGTCAAAAGGGGGGTGTGTGTCAAAGGGGTATATTATATATACCCCTTTGACACCCCCTTTTTTGACACCCACTGTCACATTTTGATACCCTGTCAAATGACACTTTTGACACCCTATGTCACGCTGTCATTTGACACCTTTGACACTTTGAAAACGACCCCATTCCCTCTGTCAAAAACAGGGTGGGCGTCCACATGATCCTTGACCCAGTTCCTTGATTTTTTGGTGTGTGCCATGAGCGCCGCAATGCTCACTCTGCCCGTATTTTCTTCGTCGCAATAGCTGAAAGCGCTGGCCAGCTCGTCGATCTGTTCATCAGGCTTTGGATCGCTCTTCTTGCCTTTTTTCGGCTTCTGCCACGCCGGGACCTCTTTTTCTGGGTCAATATCTCCCAGCACCCCGCTGCCATCCCGCCGGTGCACCGGGTGATCGAACCACAGGTCCACCGGCGCAAATTTCGGGAACTCCCGCAGGGTGCCCTCGATGCGCCACGCCGTGCGGTCCTCTGCGGCCCGCTTCGCGGCCATGACGCACTCCAGCAGGCCCCGGTATTCCCCGGGGCTCAACACCCCCTCACAGGCGGCCAGGGCACCCTTCTCGCTGCACAGGTCGTCCCGGCTCACCTCTTCGGCTTTTCCTAGATTTTCAAGGTACGCGGCGCAGGCCCGGCCCACGGCATTGTCGATCTCCTGCCTGCGCAGGTCCTCCGACACGGGCAGCTCGATCAGGTCCAGCAGGGCGTCCGGGTCACGGGCGAACACCCCCGAGCCGCTGGCTCGGTCCATGCTCCGCTTGCCCCCCTGGCTCCCTTTGGAGTGGTGGTGGCAGTAGATCACCGCGCAGCCCAGCTCGGTGCACACCTTGTCGAACTGGTTGCAGAACCGGGCCATCTGGTCGGCGCTGTTCTCGTCTCCGGTGATCACCTTGTAGATGGGGTCGATGATGATGGCGGTATAGTCCTTCTTCATGGCCCGCCGGATGAGCTTGGGCGCCAGCTTGTCCATGGGGATGGAGTGGCCCCGCAGATTCCAGATGTCCACACTGTGGATGGAGGGCGCGCCCATGGCCTGACGCACATCCCGGAAGCGGTGGAGGCAGGAGGCCCGGTCCAGCTCCAGGTTGACGTACAGCACCCGGCCCTGGGCGCAGCGGAACCCCAGCCAGGACAGGCCCTCCGCGATACACACCGCAAGCTCAATGAGGGCATAGCTCTTACCGGCCTTACTGGGCCCGGCCAGCAGCATTTTATGCCCCTGGCGCAGCACGTTTTCAATGAGGGGCGGGGCCAGCTCGGGCAGAGCGGTGGCCAGCTCGTCCTCCGGGTCGGGCAGATCGTCGCTGGCGCTCTCGATCCACTCCCGCCACTCGCTCCAGGAGGCTTTGCCGATGTTGGTATCCGCCAAAAACTGCTTGCGCCCCTTTCGGGTGACACCGGGCATCCGACTGAGCCGGGAGGGGTTGCGGTTCTGGCGGTCGATGTCCAGCCCGTTTTTCTGGCACACGCGGTACAGGTAGTCCACCCGCCTGCGGTACTCCTCATAGCTGTCCGCCTCGATGCGGACGATGGCGTGGAGGCTCTTCCCCCCGGAGTGGACCAGGGCCGCCACCGGCAGCTCCAGCTCCCGGATGATGGCGTTCTGCTTCTCGATGGGCAGGGTGTCCGACTCCACCAGGGCATAGCGGAAGTCGGTGACGTTCTCGTTTTTGACCCCTTTTCCGTCCAGGGGGTTGAAGCGGATCCAGGCCCCGGCCTCCGGGTCGTAGTCCCCCAGCACCGCGCCCAAATCTCCCCTGCATCGTTCCAGCTCCTGGATCAGCTTTCCGGCCGTGCGGTCGAAGCAGCCCTTGGACCTCGGCTTGTACCGTCCGTCCCCGTCCTGGAAGCTATGGCTCACATAGCCCACGCGATCGCCCTCGTCGAACAGGGCCTTGAGGTAGGAGACCAGCTCCCGGACCGGATCCCAGACCTGAGGCTCGTCCACCTCACGGGTCTCTATCCAATCCTGGTCTACCACTACCATATCCCCATCCGCCGCGATCGCATCGTCCCAGTCCAGGGCGTAGCCCGCACGGTCCGGCCGCCAGCCTCGGTCCTGGGCCATCCGCACGATGGTGCCCGCCGTCACCGGGTCGGCGCTGCCGCGAAAGCCGTTCCACTTCTTTTCACATTCCCCGGGGTGGTAGCGCCCGCCGTCCCGGCGGCTCCACTCCTCCCAGGCGGCGACGGGACAGCCCGCCTCCTTCAAGCCCATGCCCACCCCCAGCCATTCCTGATAGTTCAGGCCCGCGGGGTCGATGTGGTCCAGGGCCTCCAGCAGCTCTCGCTCCCCCATGCTCACGCCCCCACGTACTCGGCGGGCACGACGCCCGCCGGGATGTGCCAGCCGTTGGCGGCGATGCGGTCGATCATATGCTTTGCCGCGTCGAACTGCCACTGGCCCACATGCTGGAACCCTTTGCCCTCCAGGAATCGGATCTGTTTCGGGGTGGTCAGCCCCTCCGTCCGGCGCTTGGCCAGCCGGTCCAGCAGCAACGCCGCCTTCCCGGCGCTGCCGATCTCGTCGGGGAAGATGCCCAGCCGCTCCAGCGTGGCCCGCTGCTTTTCGCTGGGCGGGCCCATCTCCCAGCCGAAGGACGGGACATAGCTGGACAGGTCTGCCGCCTGAATGGACATTTCAAATTGCAGCGGATCCACCAGCTTGCGCTTGCGGGAGCGCATTTCGGCCAGCTGATTTGCCAGCGACTCCTCCCGCTGGGCCACAACGTCCTCACTGGCCTTTTTCTCGGCCTCCTCAATATCAACCGGGCATCCGGCCGCCTCGATATTCTCGGTCATCTTCCGGGCAACCTCGTCCGATTCACAGATCAGGTTGGCGGGGTGGCACAACTCATGGCGCTCGGTGTGCCACAGGAAATCCAGCAGCAGCAGGTGCTCCTTGCCCGGGGCAAGCCGGGTGCCTCGGCCCACCATCTGGCTATACAGGCAGCGCACCTTGGTGGGCCGCAACACCACCACGCAATCCACGCTAGGGCAGTCCCAGCCCTCCGTCAACAGCATGGAGTTACACAGGACATTGTACTTTCCCTCGTCAAAGTCTTTGAGGACTTCCGCCCTATCCTGGCTGTTGCCGTTGACCTCCGCCGCCCGGAACCCCTGGGCATTGAGCAGGCGGCAGAACTTTTGCGAAGTGCGTACCAGGGGCAGGAATACCACCGTTTTTCGCTGCTCGCAGTAGGCACGCATCTCCCCGGCGATCTGGTGTAAGTAGGGGTCAAGGGCCGTGTCAATGTCGGAGTTTTTGAAATCCCCAGCCTGTACTCCTACATGGGAGAGGTCAAGGGTTAGGGGGATGGTGACGGCCTTGATCGGACAGAGGTATCCGTCCTTGATGGCCCTGGGCAGTGTGTATTCATAGGCCAGGTGCTCGAAATACTGGCCCAGGTTCCGCATATCCCCCCGGTCGGGGGTGGCGGTGACCCCCAGCACCCTGGCGCCGCCGAAGTGGCCCAGCACCCGCTGATAGCCCTCGGACAGGACGTGATGGGCCTCGTCCACCACGATCGCGTCGAAGTAGTCCCGGGGGAACCGCTCCAGCCGCTTCTCCCTCATCAGGCTCTGCACCGAGCCCACCGCCACCCGATACCAGCTGTCCAGGCAGGTCTCCCCCGCCTTCTCCACCCCGCAGCCCAGGCCCGTGGTCTGGAGCAGCTTGTCCGCCGCCTGGTCCAGCAGCTCGCCCCGGTGGGCCAGGATGAGGCACCGGCCGCCCCGGCGCACCACGTCCTCCACGATCTTGCAGAACACGATGGTCTTGCCGCAGCCCGTGGGCAGCACCAGCAGGGTGCGGGGGAACTCCCCCGCCCAGTCCCGCTCCACCGCCTCCCGGGCCGCCTGCTGATAGGGCCGCAGCTCCATCAGAACGCCTCCCGATCCCAGGGGGCGGACATGCTCCCGGCGTCGGTCCACTCGCCCCCCGCGTCCAGGGCGGCGGGGTCGTAGTCGTAGAACTTTTCCACATCGTTGGCTCTGCCCTCGGCGCCGTCCTTTTTGGTGTAGGTCCGGGGCTTGAAATGCCCCCGGCCCCGGGCGCCCACCAGCTCGTTCCACCGGGGGCGAAGGGGCTGGCCGGGCTTCTTCTGCCCGACGGCCCGGAAAAACTCGGACAGCTTCCACTCCATCGTGGAGTAGAGGATCAGGTCGTACTTCACCAGGACCGGGCCGCCCGGCGCGTCCACCGACAGGGTGAGCACCGCTTTGTTGCAGGCGGGGATCTTGGCCGAGCCGGGGAACCGGGCCCGCTCGAAGGCGGTGACGGTAAAGGTGTAGTCTCCCTCGTCCAGCAGCACATAGCTGGAGTCGTTGGAGATCTCGTCGTCCCACCCCAGCTCGTGGGGGGTGTTGGGCCGCTCGCTCATAGAGATACCTCCTCATAGTTTGGATACCGGCGGGGGAATATCCCCCGTCCGCTTGCACTCAAAAGGGCAATCTGTCCGGATCGTCCCGGATCGTCTCCACGATCTTGTCCCAGTTGGGCAGCACCCAGCCCTCCACGAATCCCGCCTTCTCCATGGCCTCCCAGGGGGTGCCCAGGGGAAAGAACCGCTTTTGCCGCTGGTCGATGACCCTGCGGACCTCCCGCTCCGTCACGTCGGCGGCGTCCAGCAGGGGTCGCAGGACGGCGGGGATATAGTCCCCTTCCGGCCGCTCCGGCTCGAGGGCGTGCTTGGACGGCCCGGGGGCGGGCTCCGGCGGGGCAGGTGCGGGCGGGGCCGCCGGGGGCTCCGGGGCCGGGGCGGGAGCCTCCTGCTTTTCCGGGAACAGATAAGGCCCGACGGCTTCGAAGTCCAGGGGCAGCTCCTCGGGCAGGCCCAGGCGGTTCTTTGCGTCCCAGCAGGGGTGATGGGACGTGTACACCACCCGCCGCCCTCCCTGGGCCTTGAATCTTTTTCCGGCGCCGTCGGCGGCCACCGACAGGGTCTTGTAGTTGGCGAACAGCAGCACATCCGACCACTCCTTCACCAGCGGGGCGGTCTTTTTCTGCAGCTTCAGCTCCCAGCGGTCATAGGCGCCAAGCTCGTCGGGCTGCTCGAACTTGCGCATGGCGGCATGGGCGGTGAGCACCACATGGACCCCCCGGCCCACCACCTCCTCCAGCAGGTTCAGCAGGCGGCCGAACTCCTCCGCTAAGTACACATAGCCCTTGCCGTAGCCCAGGTCCTCGATGCCGCTCAGCTTTTTCGCGGCGCAGATGCTCTCGACGCAGAGCTGCTCCGCCCAGTCCGCCGTGTCCACCACCAGGGTGGCGCACAGGCTGGGATCGTCCCGGACACACTTGACCTGCTCCAGCAGCATGGCCCAGCTGGTGGGTTTCTCGGTGCGCTGCACGTCCATGTGCCGGGTGGAGCCCTCGGTGTCGATGAACAAGGGCCGGGGGAACCGGGCGGCAAACGTAGATTTGCCGATGCCCTCCGGGCCGTAGATCGCTGTCTTGAGGGCGCCGGGCTGTTTCCCGCTGATGATGTTCAGTCCCATCAAAATCCACCGTCCTTCCATGACGGGGCGGCAGGCGGGGCGCTCTCGCCCTGCGCAGCCATGCCGTCCTCGATGATGATGGAGCACTCGTCCCCGGTGGACACCCGGGTGGCGATGCCCTGGAGCCCCTCCGCCTCCATCCAGGTGGAGAACTCCCGCAGGGTGTCCAGGTCCATCTGTTCCAGCTTGTCCAGCAGGATGAAGCCGCACTCCGGCTTCAGCGCCCGCACGATGGCGGCGGACACCTTCAGCTGGTCGCTGCCGCTCATGCAGTCCCAGGGCTTGCCCTGGTAGGTCAGTTCCCCATCCTCCACGGAGAGGCCGGGGAGAGGCAGTTTTGCCCCTTGCAGGAGGTCGGTCTTCTGCTGGCGTACCGCCTCCAGCTGGGCCGTCAGGCCGGTGTACTGGTCGCCGCACTCCTTGGCCTCAGCCTCCGCCCGGGCCTTGTCCTGGTTGGTGCGAACCTTGGCGTTGACAGCCTCAATATCCCGGATGCTGGCCTCCAGTTCATCAGTAGCCTCGTCCTGAAGGTCAAGGGCCGACTTTTGGGCAGTCTCGTAATCGACACACAGGGTCTTGTACCGTTCTTCCAGCAGTGCCAGCTCTTTGCCTGCCCGATCCATTTCCGCCGCCAACTGAGCCGCCCTCTCCCGCTTGCGTTGGTTCTCGCCGTTCCGGGCGAGGATGTCCTGCTGGCGCTGGATGAGGTCATAGGCGGAAACGGGCTCGGCGGGGGCCTCGGGCCAGCATGGGAGCTCTTTGGCGTACTTGGCCTTCTGGTCGGCGATCCGGCCGATGGCCAGACGCTGGTCATACAGCTCCTTCTCCTGCCGGTCCAGCTTTTCCACCTGCTCCTCCAGGCCGATGATACGCAGGAGGGTGGTAGCCTTTTCCTTGCTGGTAGACTGCATGAACCGGGGCATATCAAGGGCCAGCTGCTCAACAAAGGAATTGAGCAGCTGCTGGCCTGCCTTGCGGCCGGAGGCGTCCGTCACCTTCAAATCGCTGTTCTTGCCCGACCGCTCCACGACGATCCCGTTGGACAGCTCCAGGCGGAGCCGGGGCGGGAGGACGGAGCCCTCCCGCTGGGCCTGGGAGGGCCGGTAGCGATCCCCTCCCAGCGCCCACACAATGGCATCCAGGCCTGAGGTCTTGCCCTGGTTATTGCGGCCTCCGATCACCGTCAAGCCGGTGGGAGCCGGGGTGAGGGTCAGCGCCTTGATGCGCTTGACATTCTCAGCCTCGAACTGCGTGATCTTCACAGACATTTCCAACTTCCTTCCCTAACAATTTTTGGCGCGGCGCCAGCTCCATTTGTTCGTCCGCCAGGACCTCCACCTGGAGGACTTTCACATCCCCGTACTTCTCCAGGTCCATGGCGACGGCCTCCTTGACGCCGATGGCCTTGCCCGGCGATGCGTTCTCTATTGCGATGGTCAGCAGCAGGGCGCTCATGGGGCGGGCTCCTCCGGCCTGCGGCGGTAGGCCAGCCCCCAGACCAGACCCATCACCACTGTCCCCACCGTCAGAAACCCAACCGGCCCCAGGGCCTCCATCAGCCCGTCCGCCGTAGCGGCGAACAGCAGCACCAGAAGGAATGAGGCAAGGCTTGTCCGCTCTTGCGTATTTATCACGCCATACGCCTCACTTTCGGGCCGGGACGATTGGTTTCGGAACCAGCCGGTAGCCCATCTTGGCGTCGATGCGTCGGATACCGTCTACCACACAGGAGGCAGGCTCCGTCCGGCTCGTCCCCACCCGCATAAGCTCCAGCACATCATCCAGATTGATCAGCGCCTTGTTTCCTGCCCAGACCACCGGCACCGCGCTGTCCTTGATCAGCTGGCGGACATAGTGCTCGGTCACCTCACAACCAGGGTCCAGCATCTTGAGTTCGCGGACAATGCCGGGCGCCGTCCGCATACGCGGGATACGTTCCACCCCATCCATCACTCCATCTCCTTTCCCACATCGAGCTTGAGCATCCCATCCAGGAACTCGTCCAGGGCCGCGTCCAACGAAGTGGCGGGCGTCGGCTTCTTGACGTTCGGCTTCGACCGCCGCTCCAGGGCGGCGATCCGCCGCTCGTGGTCGGCGGCGGTCTGCTCCAGCTGCGCCACCCTGGCCGTCAGGGCGTTCTTGTCTTTTTCCACATAAATTCCTCCTCGCACTTGTGGCCGGCAGGAGGATATGTTATAATCGCTCCATGCGGGCCCGTTGGTGTGTTCAATGGTTCCGCTAGCCTCCGTTGGGTGTCCTACCACCCGGCGGGGGCGTTTTTACTGCTCTAGGCTCGGAGGGTCAAACAAGCTCATCTGCCCCTCCAGCTGCTTCCGGAATGATGTGGGGACCGGGAAGCCACAGGTCTCCAGCGTCTCCTTCATCATCATGCCGACCTGGGCCGGAGTGCCGCCCATGTCCAGAATAACCCGCCGGGCCAGCCGCATGAAACCTACCGCGCTGCTGAAGGTCACACCCTCGGGAAGGACCGGGGTGCGCGGGGCGGTCAGAGCCTGCCGCATTTCCTCAAAGGCTGTGACATAGGCGGCGGTAAATGCAATACCTTTTTCTCCTGTGAGCTTATTGGCCACCATGTCGCATCCCTTTTTAGTCAAAAGGTAGCACGGATACTCCTTCCCACGGTTTTCATACGAACTTTCAACGAAGAAATCTGACGGCTGAATTTTCAGCCGCGAATTTTCATCCATCGACATGGACGTGATAACGAGCTTATACCCTCGAATTGTCGACAACAGATTTTTGTGTTCTTGTCCAATCCATTTTGCTACATCTCTGCTGTCGATGACCTGCTTCCCGTGGAAGTCCTGGACCTTCAATTCACTCATGCCTACTCTACCTCCCCTACCCCAAGGCCACCCGGGGGCAGGATGTGAAAGCTCAAGGTCATAACGCCCGAATCCACGTAGAACCCAACTTTCGCGGTGACACTTTGCTCCGGCATGACTTCACACAGGACCGTTTTTAACCGTGCGCCCAGTGCCATCAATTCTTGTCTGTCCACTTTCGAAAACCTCCTTGCATTTTTCTCCGAGGTCTGCTATACTGTCCCCGGAGGCTGGTTTTTGGTGGGGCCGGGTCTCCCCGGCCCCGTGGGCTTTACTTAGGCCAGTTGGCTACCAGGGCTTCGTGCAGACTGTTGTAAGTCTTGCCCTGATAGTACCACTTGCCACGGTCGTATTTCATGTTGGCCTCCTTTCTGTCCCGGTGATTGCGGCACCGGGACTTTTTATTGTCTCGGGGTTTTCCCCTTGACAATTATTATTGTACACTATTCGATACATTATTTCAATTGACGCTGTACACAAAAATATACATCTATATTTGTACACTTTTATATACATTCCTCTCTTGACATTTTGTACACAATGGGATACAATATATTTAAGGAGGTGGGCGTATGCCTGTGTCATACCAAAAGCTTTTCTCCCTAATGGCAGAAAGAGGGATAAAGAAGTTTGACCTTCGCAAAATGGGGATATCTCCAACCATTGTTGACCGTCTTGTAAAAAACAGTGATGTGAACACGTCAACAATCATACGGTTGTGTGAAATTCTCAACTGCCAGCCAGGCGACATCATGGAGTATGTAGACGAATGACCATGCGGGCCCGTTGGTTTGGTCAATGGTTCCGCTAGCCTCCGCTGGGTGTGCAGCCACCCAACGGGGGCGTTTTTTTACGCCCAGCGCTCAGCCCGGACACCGATCAGCTCCGCCAGCGCCCAGGGGTCGTAGCCCTCCCGGTCCGCCTGGGCGATGAATTTATCCGCCATCACCTCGCTGGGCGCGTTGGCTACGGCGGCTTTATAGTCCTCAAGGGTGTGGTGCTTCTTCATAGAGGTCCCTCCTTTTGGTCGTTCTTGCTCCTTTCCCCGCCTGTGTGGTAGAATGGTGGTGAAAGGGGGTGAAATTCATGAATATGATTTCTGTTTCTTCGTCCAATATTGCGAGTATCGGGTACGAAAACGGAACTATGCACATTCGTTTCCATAGCGGAGGATTGTACGCATACTTTGATGTGCCGGAATTTTTGTATATGGAGCTAAGGTCCGCAGCATCAAAAGGCCGCTATTTCCATGCCCACATCAAGGGCCGCTATGGAGACACGAGAATTGGCTAATCGATGACAACCAGCACAATGGCGGGGCCGTTCACCTTGACCTGCACGTCTTGGTACGGCTCTGCTATTGTCCTTTCTACGCCTTCACGTCCAGAAAGTTCCTGGACTAGATCGCAGGTCGGGATGCTTGATAGGTCCATCTGGCTCACCTCCTTTCCGTTTTGCTTGCCCTATCTCCGCCGATGTGGTAGAATTTTGTCGGGGGAAGGGGGTGAAACTCATGCTCGAATTGACAAATGAGCAGTGCCACGATTTAGAAAGCGGTGATCCCTGCCGTTATTTGTACTCTAAATGAGTACGTTCGGATGCAAGGACAGAAATAACAGCCTTTTTGACCTCCGCTTGAAGCGCTTCTTGGTTGCCGCCAGGGAGCGCTTTTTCAATTCTCTCCAGGCAATCAGCAATTCGAGTCAGCGCACAAATCAAATCACCCATCGATTTCTCACCTCCCTCCCGCAAATCACATTTTTTGACGTTTCTTAATAGAGGTCCCTCCTTTTCAAAAGCGGACTCTCAGAGGTCCTTGATTGGCTCGGAAAATTCAAGTCCGCAATTCCGTTTGTTTAGCCTGGGCCGTGTACTCTTCAACTGTCACGCTCTCACATGAGACCCGGAGCACCACCTCCGGGTCTTCGCCTGCCTCGACGTTTACTGTGAAGCCCATACACCGGGGCACTTCAACGCCGTCCAGAAACACATGACGGTCTTTTGTTACCTTAAAATCTGGTATCTAGCTCACCTCCTCCCGCAGAAGCTCGTCCACGGTGCAACCGTAGAGTTTTGCAATCCGCGGGAGCATATCGACCCGTGGTCTGCGTTCGCCCGTATCCCACATTGCGACTGCTCCAATAGACACCCCCAAAGCCTCTGCAACTTGTCTTTGAAGCAATCCTGCGCGTTTTCTGGCGCTCGCCATTTTCATCCTGGGACCTCCTTTCTAACAGTTCGTTGGCTTATCGTCTCACATACCGTTAGAAAAGTCAATACGCAAATCAACATTTCGTGAGAATTGACAATTTATCATTGCATAATCTCACGTTATGTGATATTCTTTGTGCAAGATCACTTTTGGGGGAAGGATATATGTTTGCACAACGGTTAAAAGAACTTCGAAAAGAGCGTGGTCTGACACAAATAGAATTTGCAGAAAGATTCAACGTTTCAAAGGGCGCGGTTGGGATGTGGGAAACTGGAAAACGTGAGCCCGACATTGACACCATCAGCCAGCTTGCTAAATTTTTTCATGTCTCAGTGGACTATATCCTTGGCAATGTCAATGAGCCATTCTTTTATTTGGACAATGAACGTATTTTGTGCGAAATCAATCGTTACGGAGATGCAGCGGAAAAAACACTCGTCCCAAAGGGTGAGCGAATGTCATTGCCCCCCGACGCCATCCCCATCGACCTCTCCAGCTACCACCGCATCCCCATCCTAGGCCGTATCTCTGCCGGGCTGCCCCTGTATGCGGATGAGCACATCGAGGGCTATACCCTCACCGATTTGAATAGCGGTGGAGAATATTTCGCTTTACGAGTCCGCGGAGACAGCATGAACGCTATCGGCATCAACGAAGGCTATCTCATCGTTGTACGCAAGCAGGAAGAAGTGGAACAGGGAGAGATCGCCGTGGTGATGGTGGACGATGAGGACGCCACGGTGAAGCGGTTTTACTCGTCTGATACCACCGTGACCCTCATGCCGCAGTCCACCAACCCGGAGCACAAACCGCAGATGTACGATCTCAGCAGAACGTCCATCCGTGTCTTGGGCAAAGTGGTAAAGGTGGAATTTACACTATGACAAAAAACCGCCCCCGGCGCCGCAGGCGCCAGAGGCTTGACAATTCCATATCCAGCGGTTATACTGAAAGATAGAAAGGGCGCTGCCGGTAGACGGTCGGCCCCTACTCTAAGTTACGAGAAGTAACCGCTAAGCTGGGGAGCTGGGGCGGTTACTTCTTTTTGTTATGTACCTGGACGACCAGGCCCACAATGCCGATAATGACCAGACAGAACTGAAACAGCTCCGAATAAGTCAACATGGGCACCCCCTCCTTTCTCAGAGGGGGCAAGAAGTCCCCTCCGGGATGGAGAGGCCAACCGCCTACCGAATACTGGCAGCGCTGAAAGCGATGCTTTCCTGCCTTCAGCATAGCACACGAAACGGCAAAACGCAACAAAAAACCGCCCCCGGTGCTGGAACACCGAGGACGGCTATAGAGGGTGAAAGGTTTTGACAGGCCCCTTCACTCTCTTATTTTATCACAGAAATAGGAGGAAATCAACCATGGCCACCATAGAAAAGCGGGGAAAAGGATACCGCATCACCGTTGCGGCGGGCATCGGCCTCAACGGCAAACAGATCAGGCATCGCATGAATTGGGTGCCAGACGAAAAGCTGACGCCCCGTCAGGTGGAGAAGGAGCTGAACCGCCAGATTGTCCGCTTCGAGGAGCAGGTCAAAGCGGGGTCTGTGGCGGCGGACGGAAATATCCGCTTCGCTGACTTCGCAAACCGGTACATGGCCGAGCATGGTGCGCTTTATCTAAAGCCCACCACCCTGTCAAACTATGCGCGGAACTTGGCCCGCATCAATCTGGCCATCGGCCACATCCGTCTGAAGGACCTGACGCCTCTGCATATCCAGGCGTTTTACCGCAACCTCCAGGAAGAAGGCGTCCGGCAGCACACCACCGCCACGGCCACCCCGGCCCTGGCCGAGTGGATCAGCCAGCGGCATATATCCAAGTCCGCTTTTGCCAGAGCCGCCGGTGTCACCCATCAGACCGTGAGCCAGGCCCTAAAGGGGAACACCATCAACCAGACGTCCGCAGAGAAGATCGCCGACGCCGTCGGCCTGGAAGTCAAGGAGCTGTTCACCGTCAACGTGGACACCACGCCCCTGGCCCCGGCCACGATCCACTCGTACCACCGCACCATTTCCTCCATCCTGGAGAGGGCCGTCAAGTGGAAGTGCATCCCCAGCAATCCAGCGGAACGGGCGGAGCTGCCCTCCCTGGCCGGGCACAAGGCCCGATACTTGGACGAACCGGACGCCAAGCGGATGTTGCAGCTGCTCCAGGACGAGCCGATTAAGTGGCGGGCACCCATCATTTTCGACTTGCTCTCCGGTCTGCGCCGGGCGGAGCTGCTGGGCCTCCGCTGGCAGGACGTCAACCTGGACGACGGCGTTCTGCATATCGTCCAGACCTCCAACTATGTGTCCGGCAAGGGCGTGTATGTCAGCACCCCCAAAACCGAGGACTCGGACCGATACCTCCGTGTTTCCCGCACCGCCGTCCTGACCCTGCTGGAGTATAAACGCTGGCAGGATGAAATGCGGGAGAAGGTGGGGGACGCCTGGGAGGGCACCCCGGAGGACGACAGGATATTCACTAACGAAGTGGGACGGCCTATGTTCCCCACCTCCATCACCCAATGGATGGGGAAGTTCATTAAGCGGACCGGCCTTCCCCCGGCCTGCGTCCACTCGCTCCGGCACACATACGCCAGCCTGCTGATTGCCGACAAGACCCCGCTGGTAGTCGTAGCCAGCAACCTGGGCCACGCCCAGACCTCCACCACCAGCGACATTTACAGCCACGTCATAGCCTCCGCAGAGGCCAAGGCCGCCGAAGTCCTGGATAAGTTCTCCGACGACATTCACCCCAAATTCACCCCAAACGAGAAAAAAGAGGGTGCATCGTAAAACAGCAAAAACCCCGCAACCGTTGCGGTTACGGGGTTTTTCGTGGAGCTGCTACCCAGATTTGAACTGGGGACCTCATCCTTACCAAGGATGCGCTC
>CAJTTS010000017.1 GCA_910579155.1 uncultured Oscillospiraceae bacterium
ATTTTCGGCGGCTCACTTCAATATGTGAAAATCTGCGAAGTATTTTCCCATTACAGCCATTGAAATTATCCGATTTTTCACTGACACTTTTTGGTCCCTTGGTAGGTACTGAGGAATTGGGGCACTTAGAAATGGTAGGTACCCTGGTTCACCAGCTCACCCGAAACCTGAACGAGGATCAGATCAGGACTGCCGGATTCGATGCCTATTTTGTAGACCACACCACCGGCGTGTATCCCCAGTTCGCCTCCGGCTATCCCTGGTCCGCCTCCACCATGCAGGTAACCGGCGATGTCATCGCTGACTTAACAGAGGATATGGCGGCGGAGCAAAAAGCCCGCCTCACCTACGATAATATCCTTCGCCTGTCCGATGATCCAGACGTGAGCAACGTCATCCGTTTCCTGCGGGAACGGGAAATTGTTCATTTCCAACGCTTCGGCGAGGCCATTGCCCTGGCTAAGGAGCGGTTGGATCAGAAGAATATCTATTTTACCAACCCCGCCTTTGACCGTTAAAGCTTCCCACTTTCGGCAAACCGCCCACCCCTGCTCGGGGTGGGCGGTTTCTTCATTCATTCCTCCCAGCTCTCTCCGGTGGCGTAGTCGATACACACGCCGGGCTGAACGTTATACACAAAGACGTTGAAGCAAACACCCTCCCCCTCGTCTTCTACAGAGAATGCCTCCATCTGTACACCGCTGGCCACTAGGTTATCGCCATCAAAAATAGGCGTCACCCGATAAAGCACATGGTTTTCCGTCTCCTCCACATAATCATCTACCATATTCTCAAACGGCAACATACCCGTGACATTTAAGTACCTGGTTCCAGTAATCAGGTTTTGCCGGTTTGCGTTCTCCCCCGCCAACTGATATCCAATGAGATGACAACGATTGTAGAGATACTTGCCGTCCACACAGTCATACTTTACTGTGTGCCAACCCGTGGGCTTCACCTGGCCGATCTCCCCTCTTGGCTCTGTCGGCATAATCTCCAGGCAAATGTTGGCATAGGCCACACCGCACCGGCCCAATTCGTCCAGCTCGCTGTAGGTCTCTAACGCCTCGGTGTTCATGTCGCCCGCATCAAAATCCGGCCAGTTGTCCTGAAGCACCACATAGGGCTCGCCAGAATACTCCGGGATGTCGGAAAGAGTAAACGTAGCCGATGCGGGCGGTTTCAACCCTAGCTGCTCCAGCAGATTATTCAGGCTCAAATCTCCGTTCATGTACAGCTCCAGCCCCGCCAACGCCACTACAAACAACAAAGCGACGGCTGTCACCCCGATCCGGCTCCTATTTTTATAGCTCTGATTTCTCCTTTTGCCCCTCTGTGTCATTTCCCACCTCTTAAAATACCACTGGCGTCCACCGCAGATACGATCTCTTTCATCACTGAAACCGGCTGCACCAACGCAAAGCGCACATGGCCCTCTCCCAGTGGCCCAAAGGTGGAGCCTGGGGTACACAGCAGCCCGGTCCGGTCCAACAATTCAAAGCAAAACTTCACTGAATCTGTGTATCCCTTCGGCAAGGACGCCCAGACGAACATGCTGCCCTGGCTGTCCGGCACATCCCAGCCGATGGACCGTAACCCGCCGCACAGCGCGTCCCGTCGGGCCTGATACGACTCCCGATTTCGGGCTACGCTGTCCTGAGGACCGTTGAGGGCTGCAGCCGCAGCGTGCTGGATGGGCAGGAACATTCCATAGTCGATCTGGGAACGGAGGCGCTTAAAGGCCCTCACAATCTCCCGGTTACCCAACACAAATGATATCCGGGCTCCGGTGAGGTTGTAGGTTTTGGACAGGGAGTTAAACTCCACCCCTACCTCTTTCGCCCCGTCAAAGGCCAGAAAGGACTTCCCTACCCGCCCGTCAAAAATAATGTCCGAGTAGGCATTGTCATGGACGATAAGGATATGGTACTTTTTCGCGAAGGCAATGAGCCTGGGATAGAAATCATCCGGCGCCGCCACGCCCAGAGGATTAGCGGGATAGGACACCACCATGAACCGGGCCTTTTCCGCCAGAACAGGGTCAAAGCGCTCCAAATCCGGCAGATAATGATTCTCCGGCAGCAGCGGATAGTGAACGCACTCCGCCCCGCACAGGTACGGCCCCAGCTCAAAGATGGGGTAACCCGGATCAGGCACCAGTACCACGTCGCCGGGATCACACAGCGCCCAGCCAATATGGGTCAACCCCTCCTGGGAGCCGTAAACTGCCATCAGCTCATCTGTGGCCAGCTCCACACCGTACCGCCGTCGATACCAGCCCTGAACCGCCTGGGTCAGCTCCGGTGTTTCCCCCAGCGAATAACGGTAGTTATCTGGATCGGAGGCGGCCTGGGCCAGCGCCTCCACGATATGTGGCTCAGGCAGAAAGTCCGGTGTACCAATGGAGAGGTTAAACACCATTTTGCCTTGCGCCAGCCGCTCATTCTTCCGGTTATCCAGTACGTTAAAAATACCAGGCTGAAAATCCTCCATTCGGCCCGCGAATTTGATCTCCATAGGTCATTCCCTCTTTTTCTATTTCTTCAACCGGGCCAACAAAGCCTCGCCGTCACCGTCCCGTTCGCCCACCAGGATCAGAAATTGCTCCTCATCCAGCACAGGTACGCCCAGCTCCTGGGCCTTGCGCAGCTTGGATCCGGCGGCCTCGCCCGCCACCACGCACCCTGTTTTTTTGGACACGGAACCGGACACCTTGGCTCCCAGGGCCTCCAGTTTTTCTCCCGCCTCCTTGCGTGAGCAGGTGGACAGCTCCCCGGTGAGCACAAAGGTAATTCCCGCCAGCTTGTCCCCAACCGGGGCGGCCTGGCTGTTCATATTCACCCCTGCTTCCTTCAGCGCCGAGATTAGGTGCCGGCTCTGTGGGGCGGCAAACCATTCGGTGAGATATTGCGCCGTGATGCCGCCAATGTCGTCGATAGCAGTCAGCTCCTCCTCTGTGGCTTGGGCCAGCGCATCCAGAGAGCCGAAACGTGAGGCCAAGATCTTTCCCGCTTTTTGTCCCACCTGCCGGATGCCGAAGGCATACAGCAACTTGGACAGGTCGTTCTGCTTGGACTTCTCAATGGCGGCCAGCAGGTTGTCCGCCGACTTTTTCCCCATCCGCTCCAGCTTGGCCACCTCGTCCCGGTCCAATCGGTAAAGGTCAGCCGGGGTCTTCACGATTCCGGCGTTCACCAGCCCTTCCACCACTGCGGGTCCCAGCCCCTCGATATCCATGGCGTCCCGGCTGGCAAAATGAGTCAGGTTGCGCAGCAACTGGGCGGGGCACTCCGCCCCGGTGCAACGGATGTGGGCGCCGTCCTCATCCCGGGCCACCGCCGCGCCGCACACCGGGCAGACCGTGGGCAGCAGATAGGGCTGCGTTCCCCCGGGCCGCTTCTCTTTTACCACAGATACGATCTCCGGGATGATCTCTCCCGCCTTTTGGACCATCACGGTGTCCCCGATGCGGATATCCTTTTCAGTGATGAAATCCTGGTTGTGAAGGGTGGCGTTGGTCACCGTTGTACCCGCCAAACGGACCGGGGCAACTACCGCCTTAGGCGTCAGCACGCCGGTCCGGCCCACCTGGACCACGATGTCCTCCACCAAGCTTTCCTTCTGCTCCGGCGGATACTTATAGGCCGCCGCCCAGCGGGGAAATTTCGCCGTCTCTCCAAGTATATCACGTTGCGTTAAGGAATTTACCTTTACAACTGCTCCGTCGATGTCAAAGGGGTATTTCTCCCGCTGATCCCCCAATTCAAAGATAGAGGACTGAATTTGATCCATATCATCGGACAGTTGACAATCAATGACCTTAAACCGCAGGGAGCGCAGCCAGTCCAGCCCTGCGCTGTCCGTCTCAAAGGGTTCGTGGTCGGTATATTGGATGTTGAACACCACCATGTCCAGCCCCCGGGCGGCGGCAATTTTTGGATCGAGCTGCCGCATGGACCCGGCGGCGGCGTTCCGGGGATTGGCAAACAGGTTCTCTCCCCGCAGCTCCCGCTCCTCGTTAAGGCGCTCAAAGGTTTTGCGGGGCATATAGACCTCGCCGCGGACAATGAGGGACGCCGGGGCGTTCTCCAATTTCATGGGAATGGAGCGGATGGTGCGGATGTTCTCCGTCACATCCTCCCCCACCAGGCCATCCCCACGGGTGGCTCCACGGACAAACACACCGTTCTCGTACTCCAGCGCCACAGACAGCCCGTCCACCTTGGGCTCCAGCAAATATTCCGGATTCTCCGCGCTCTCCCGTACGCGACGGTCAAAATCCAACAGCTCGTTCGGGGAAAACACATCCTGGAGGCTTTGCAGCGGCACTCGGTGCGTTACCTGCTGGAAGCTGTCCAGTGCCTTGCCCCCCACCCGCTGGGTGGGGGAATCCGGGGTGACCAGTTCCGGGTGTGCGGCCTCCAAATCCTCCAGCTCCCGAAGCAGCTTGTCGAACTCAAAGTCGGAGATGGTGGGCGCATCCAGTACATAATATTGATAATTGTACTCGTTCAGCGTTTGCCTAAGCTGTTCCGCCCGAATTTTAACATCCATATCAGCCGCTCCCCTTGTCAGATTTGTTTGGACGGGCGCTCACGCCCGCAGCAGCTCCTCCGCCGCCAGCAGAATGCCGGTTTTGCCCGACTCATAGGTGAGCCCGCCCTGTAAATAGACCGTGTACGGCTCGCGCATGGGCGCGTCGGCGGACAGTTCGATGGACGCCCCTTGAATGAACGCCCCCGCCGCCATGATGACCGGGCAGTCGTACCCCGGCATGTCCCAGGGCTCTGGGGTAACGTAGGAATCCACCGGGGCCCCAGACTGAATGCCCTTGCAGAACCGCTTCACCGCCTCCGGCCCGCCCAGATGGATCATCTGGATGATGTCATGGCGGACAGCGCCGGACCTCGGCTCCGTCTCGTACCCCAACAGCTCCATAAGCCGGGCGGCAAACACAGCAGTTTTTAGCGCCTGAGCCACCGTGTGCGGCGCCATAAACAGCCCCTGGTACAGCAGGCGGTTGTTTCCCAGGGTGGACCCGCACTCCCGGCCGATGCCGGGACAGGTCAGCCGCTGAGCGGCCCCCTCCACCAGATCATGCCGCCCGGCGATGTATGCCCCGGTGGGCGCCAGCCCGCCGCCGGGGTTCTTGATGAGGGATCCCACCACCAGGTCGGCCCCCACATGAGTAGGTTCTTGCTCCTCCACGAACTCTCCGTAGCAGTTATCCACTAAAATGACGGCGTCCATATTGTTTTTCCGCACCACGGCGCAGAGCTTTCCGATTTCCTCCACGGACAGGGACGCCCGGGTGGCGTACCCCTTGGAGCGCTGGATCAGCACCGCTTTCACCCTCGGGTCCCGCACAGCCAGAGCCAACCCCTCGGGGTCCGGAGCGTCGTTAACCAGCTCCACCTGGCGGTACTCCACCCCGTAATCCTTCAGCGAACCGTGTCCCTTGTCCACGGCCCCAACCACCCCCAGCAGGGTGTCGTAGGGCGCACCCACAGCGGACACCAGCACGTCTCCCGCCTTCAGCGCCCCGAACAGGGCGCAGGAGATGGCGTGGGTGCCGTTGACAAACTGAATGCGCACCAGGGCGTCCTCCGTCCCAAACAGTTTGGCGTAGATTTCGTCCAACTTGTCCCGGCCCAGATCGTCGTAGCCGTAGCCGGTGGTACCGGCGAAATAGCTCTCTGCCACCCGGTGCTCCTGAAACGCCGCCAGTACCCGCTGGGTATTGACTTGGGCAATGGCGTCAATGCGGGAAAACTGTGCCTCCAACCCCTGCTCCGCCTGGGCAGCCAGGGCGCTTACCTGCTTTGATATCTGTAAAGGAGAATTCATTGACCGATACCGTCCTATCTTGTGTTTGTTCTTATTTCTCCAGTTTGGAGGCCGCAAAAGCCCGCACCAAATTCACGCAGGCGCACACATCGTCCAGGTCCACCATCTCGGTGGACGAATGGATGTAGCGGCAGGGTATGGAGATGCCTCCGGCGCATACGCCGCCCCGGGTGGCCTGGATGGGACCCGCGTCGGTGCCGCCGGACTGGAGCACATCCCGCTGGACGGGAATCCCCTTCTCCTCCCCCAGCGCCATCAGCTTTTCCACCAGCGCCGGAGAACTGATGAGGGAGCGATCCATTACCTTCACCGCCGCGCCCTTCCCGCACAGGGCGGTGGCCGCATGTTTGCTGTCGGGCTGGTCGTCCGCCATGGTGACGTCCACAGCGATGCCGTAGTCCGGCGCGATAGCCCAGGCGGCGGTCCTGGCCCCCCGGGTCCCCACCTCTTCCTGGACGGAAAAGACGAAATACAGGTCGTTGTCCGTTTCCTCCAGCCGCTCCATCGCCATCAGCAGCACCAGACAGGCGATTCGGTCGTCCAGATAGGGGGACGCCACCCGGTTTCCCATCTGCTCGGTAGGCGTGGCGTACACCGCCGGATCGCCCACCCGAATCAACTTTTCTGCCTCCTCCCGGTTGGCCGCGCCGATATCGATGCGCAAGTCGGTGACCTTCAGCTTCTCCACCTCTACCCCCAAATTCCGGCAGACCAGGCCCTTTGTACCGTTCTGGAACCGCACCGGGGTATACAGTATTGCCTTGGGGTCTACGCCACCCAGAGCGCCCACGTGGACGAACCCCTTCTCTCCGATGTGGGTGGCCACTAGCCCGATGGAATCCATGTGGGCGGAGAACATTATTTTGGGACCGCTCCCCTTTTTATGGCAAATGAGATTGCCCAACGTGTCCCGGGAAATCTCATCCACATAGGGCTGGGCCAACTCCTCAATCACCTGCGAAATCTCCTTCTCCGCTCCAGAGGGACCAAAGGCGGAGACAAGCCGGGTCAAATCATTCATCATATCCATATCAAAAACCTCCTGTCAGCGCTCGGCCATGGCCCTGATGAACAACCGGGCCAGCGCAAGCATCTGTTCTGCGTCAGTAATACTGCACACACTGTTTGGGGCGTGGAGATAGCGCACCGCCGCCGAAAGCCCGGTGACCCGCACCCCCGCCTTGGTCCTTTGGATAGCTTGGCCGTCGGTTCCGCCGGACAGGTAGTGCTTCATCTGCCAGGGCAGGCCGTTTTGCTCCGCCAAGTCCCTCAAAAGCTGAAACAGCTCCCGGTCGTAGATGGTTCCCCCGTCCATCCAGGACAGCACAGGTCCCTTTCCTGGCCAGCACACCTGCCGCTCCGGTTTCAGCGCCGGGATATCGGCGGAGGTGGTGCCCTCCAGCACCAGAGCCACCTCCGGCGTCACAGAAAAGGCCGCGCCGAAAGCCCCACGGGTCCCCACCTCTTCCATAGTGGAAAACACAAAGGTGCAATCTATGGGCAGGTCCTCCTCCAGCAGTTTCACCATCACGGCGCAGCCCACCCGGTCGTCGATGGCTTTGGCTTTGAGCATCCGGTCCCCAAACTCCACCGCGTCACTGACGAAAGTACACACGTCCCCAAGTTCCACTTGGGCCAGGGCTTCGTCTTTGTCCTTGGCCCCGATGTCAATATAGAGGTCCGACAGTTTAGGCACATCCTTGCGCTCCTCAGCGGTGGTGAGATGGATGGCTTTCAATCCGATGACACCGGGAGTGGCCTTCTCCCCCACCGTCACCCGCTTGCCCAGCAGGATGCGGCGGTCAATGCCGCCCACACAACCGAATTTCAGATAGCCCTCATCGGTGACCGACTTAACAATCAGCCCCACCTCGTCCATGTGGGCGCACAGCATCAACTTGTTCCCTGCGGCCTTCGCGCCCCGCTTGAATACGATCAGGTTTCCCAACGCGTCCACCCGCACCGAGTCGGCGTAGGGCTCCACCCGGCTTCGGATATAGTCCCGTACCTGGTCCTCATAGGAGGACGGCCCGGAGAGGCAGCATAGCGTTTTCAGCGTCTCGATCATTGCGCTCCCTCCTTTCCCAGGCCCACAGTGAACGCGGCCAGCAGCCGGGCGGCATCCTCAATATCGCCCAGCTCCACCACTTCCACGGGGGTGTGCATATACTTTAGCGGGATGGACAGCACGGCGGTAGCCACGCCCTCGTTGGCGATCTGCATTCCCCAACCGTTGGTACCGCTGCTGCGCTCCATGATCTCCTTCTGAACGGGGATATTCTCCGCTGCCCCCTTGTCCAGCAGCCGCCGGGCCATCCACCGGGTCATATTGGGGCCGATGCCCACCGCCGGCCCGCCGCCCATGACGAACGCCTCGTCCTTGGGGCTGTCCGGCGTCCTGCCGTGGGTCACGTCCACCGCCACGCAGAAATCCGGCGCGATAGCCTGGGTGACCACCTTTGCCCCCACGCCGCCGGTCTCCTCACACACGCTGCCCAGCACGTAGAGGTCCACATCCAGCGTGCTGCCCCGGAGCAGCTCCGCCGTCCGAAGCAGCGCGGCGTAGCAAGCCCGGTCGTCCAACGCCTTGGCGCACACCTGGCGTTTTCCCAGCCGGGTAAAGGCCGCCCGGTAGGTCATAGGGGTGCCGATGGGAACGCGGCGCTCCGCCTCCTCCTGGCTCAGACCCACGTCCACAAACAGGTCCTTCACCTCCGGGGCCTTCTCCCGGTCCTCCGCCGACAGCACGTGGGGCGGCAAGCAGGCCACTACCCCCAGCAAAGGCGGGTTGATGAGCACTGTGACTTCCCGATCCGGCAACATCCGGTGGTCCACCCCGTTGGCTGTAAAGCGCAAAAATCCATCCTTGATCCCGGTGACAGTCAGCCCTACCTCGTCCAGATGGGCGTCCAGCAGCAGTTTTTTCGCTCCCGGCTTCCCACAGCGGCGCACCCCGACGAGATTCCCCAACCGGTCCGTCCACACCTCATCCATCAGCGGCTCCAGCAGATCCTTCGCCGTCCGAACTGCGGCCCCCTCAAAGCCGGAGGGCGCCCCAACCGCACATAGCCGCTCCAATATCTGTTCCGTTTCCACTATGACATTGCCTCTTTTCCTTCCATTATTTTAAGGTATTTACCAATTCTTTAAATGCACTGCCCCGTTCTTCAAAGTTTTTGAAGCGGTCAAAGGATGCGCTGGCGGGAGACAGGATGACCACATCTCCGGGCTTGGCCAGGGCATGGGCCCGCTCCACCGCCTCTTTCAGGTCGGCGCAGTCTATGATAGCTGGCTCGCCCTCCCGGTAATCGGGGGTGGCCAGGGTGGCCGCCTTGATTTTTTCGGCGGTATCCCCTGTGAGGAGCAACGTCTTCACCGCCCTGGTGATCTCCGGCCCAAGCACATCGTAAGGGATATGCTTGTCATACCCTCCGGCAATGAGGATCACCTTTTGGCTGAAAGACCGCAGCCCCGCAATGGTCCGGCTGGGGCTGGAGGCAATGGAGTCGTTGTAGTAGCGCACCCCGTCCAGCTCCCGTACCAACTCAATGCGGTGGGCCACGCCGCCGAAAGTGCGGGCAAAGTCCCGGATTACCTCGTCGGGTACCAGGCCGTCCACCGCCGCGATGGCGGCCATGTAATTCTCCAGGTTGTGCAGGCCAGGGAGCAGGATGTCGCTGGTGGCAAGCACCGGGCGCCCGCCGCAAATCACCGTTTTGTCCCGCAGGTACACGCCACCCTCCACCACTTTTCTGCGGCTGAACATGGTGACCGATCCCCTGGCCTCTCCGGCGAATCCGGCGGTAATCTCGTTGTCCGCGTTGAGCACCAGCCGGTCGCTCCCGTCCTGATAGGCGAAAATGTTCCGCTTGGCGTTGACGTATTCGTCCATATCTTTGTGTACGTCCAGGTGGTTAGGGGCCAGATTGGTGACCACGGCGATGCTGGGGCTCTGCCGCACCGTCAGCAACTGGAAAGAGGATAGCTCCAGCACCACCATGTCGTCCGGGCGAATATCGTCCACTTGGCACAGCAGCGGGTGTCCAATGTTGCCCCCTACGAAGGTGCGGTACCCTGCCGCCTTCAACAGCCCCGCGATGATAGTGGTGGTGGTGGTCTTACCGTCCGAGCCGGTCACCGCAATCATCCGGCAGGGGCACAGGTCAAAAAACGCCTCCATCTCCGACGTCAGCTCCGCCCCCGCTGCCACGGCCCGCTCAATTTGGGGCACGTCCGGCCGCAGCCCCGGCGTGCGGAAGATTACGTCCGACCCGTCCAGGCAGTCCAGATAGTCCGGACCCAGAACGGCTTTCATCCCCCTGCGCTCCAGGGAGTCAATCAGGCCGTTAAAATCCTTGCGCCGCCGCTTGTCGCACACCGTCACCGGAATGCCCGCATCCAGCATACCCTCCACCAGCGGCAGGTTGGATACCCCCAGGCCGATGACCGCCACATTTTTCCCTTTCAGCGAATTAAAATATTCCTTCAATGCCGATTCCATTGATTGCCAAACCTCCCAATCATCGGTTTTGAATTTTTTATCTACAGTGGCAAATTGCGCATACTAAGGTATTATACCCCATTTAAATTCATTTGACAATCACCTAAAGATGAAGTACAATTAAATTTGCAAGTAAGCTGGACAGCCGCGCGGCCAGGCTGAAAGGCCGTCCGTGAGGAAAGTCCGGGCTCCACAGGGCAAGGATAACGGGTAACACCCGCCGGGGGCGACCCCAGGAAAAGTGCAACAGAAATAGACCGCCGGCAGGCTCTGCCTGCCGGTAAGGATGGAAAGGCGAGGTAAGAGCTCACCCAATGGCGTGCCAAGCGCCCATTGCTGTAAACTCTATCCGGAGCAACGCCGTGGGAACACACAAGGCCGGCCCGGCCGTGTTCAGGAGGCGGCTGGAGCGTGTCGGCAACGGCGCGCCTAGATAGATGGCTGTCTTAAATGACAGAACCCGGCTTACAGGCTCACTTGCACCAGACGCGGGACTCCGAAAGGGGCCCGCGTTTTTTCATACAAAAATTTTCGTATGCCTGTAAGATACACGAGCCGTTTCCGTGTATACCGGTAGGACGCGTCGCGAGAGGGGGATAACCATGGAGGACAGCGAAATCGTCGCCCTGTACTGGGCGCGGAGCCCCGAGGCCATTGAAGTGACCGCCGGGAAATACGGCGGCTACTGTAAAACCGTCGCGCAAAATATCGTGGGCAGCGCCGAGGACGCGGAGGAGTGCGTCAACGATGCCTACCTGCGGGCGTGGAACTCCATCCCGCCTCAACGTCCCGCCAACCTGGCCGCTTATTTGGGGAAGCTGGTTCGACACTTGTCGTTTGACCGTTGGTGCTCCTCCCGGGCGGACAAGCGGGGCGGCGGACAAATGGAGCTGGTGCTGGACGAGCTGGCGGACTGCGTGCCCGGCGGCGGAAGCGTGGAGGGTGAACTGGACCGGCGGGAGCTGCTCCGATCCGTTGAGGCCTTTCTGGACGGCCTTTCCCGGGAAAAGCGGCAGATTTTCCTGTGCCGTTACTGGTTTGCCCTCCCCGTCTCGGAAATAGCCAAGCGCTTTGGCCGGACAGAGGGCAGTGTGTCCGTGATTTTGAATCGAACCCGGAATAAGCTGAAGCGTTATTTGGTAGAAAGGGGATATAATCTGTGACCGCAGAAGTTTTTTTCCAGGTGCTGGGGGACATTTCCCCGGAAAAGGTGAGTGAGGCCATGGAGGCCAAGCCCCTCTCCCCTGTCTGGCACAGGTGGGGCGCGCTGGCGGCCTGTCTGGCGCTGGTCGTTGCCCTGGCCTCCTCGGGCATCGTCATGCTGAAAGGCGGCATTTCCCAAGACGACGTACTCCGGCCGATCAGCATTTACGAGTTCAATGGGGCCATGTATGAGGTGCTGGACATGGACGAGGCAGCGGCAACACTGGAGCGCTTCCAGCTCCCCCGCCGGATCACGGCGGATATGGTGGGCGCGCCCATCGGCACGGCGGTGCGGGACGGGGAGCGTCCCATTGAGTTCTACCAATATGCTCCCTATTCCAGCGTTTGCACCACCGGACCATTGGGTGAGCAGCGGCCCCAGCAGGCGGTATACGTGACAGATGCCGACGACGGCTACGCGTTCGCCCTGTTCTGCAATTATATACTCTTTGACTCCGACTCCCACGAGGAGGTAGACGAGCTGTTCGCTGTCTATGGCATCGACGAGGCGGAGGATATCGCCTCCATCACCGTCAGGCACGGCATCGCTTTGAGTACCATCTCCGACCCGGAGACCATCCGACGCTTCTATGACGCCCTTTGCGGCGGGTCCGCCATGGGCAACGACAGCTTCCAGCAGAAGATCATGCACGGGCTGGACGAGCTGGGGCAGCAGGAGATTTACCGGGAATTGGCCGACAGCGCGGTATCCTTTTCTCTCACCACTCGGGACGGGCTTGTCACCGGTAGATTGACCTGGCGTCCCACCGTCGGATATATCGAGTGGGCGCTCAATTTCTACCAACTAAACGGAATCAATGGTTGAATCCCCACCGCGGCCTGTTCCAGACGGGCCGCGGTGCTGCGTTTTTCACAATTTCAGCTTCTCTTTTCCCCGGAATCTTTTTAAATCAGCCGTTGCGCTTCCCCAAAAGATACTATATAATAAAAAAGTCTCAAAATTTGACGGTTTGGAGGGATGAGTTTGGCTCTGCTCATCAAAGGCGGCCGGGTGATCGACCCGGTCCATGATGTGGATGGGAGATTGGATATTCGCATTGAAAACGGAACGTTCCAACAGCTCGGTGAAAATCTATCCTCAGACGGCGCGCAGACTATGGATGCGTCCGGTTTGGTTGTCGCCCCCGGCCTAGTCGACATGCATGTCCACCTGCGTGAGCCGGGCTTTGAGGCCAAGGAGACAATTGCCACCGGCTGCGCCGCTGCGGCCCGGGGCGGGGTCACCACCCTGGTGGCCATGCCCAACACCCGGCCCGCCACAGACTGTCCGGAAATCGTGGAACTAGTCCGGGAAAAAGCCGCCCTCACCGGAGTAAATGTTCTGCCCGCCGGAGCGGTGACCGCCGGGCAGAAGGGGGAATCTCTCACCGATTTTGCCGCCCTGAAAGCGGCGGGCGCCCCCGCCCTCACGGACGACGGGGTCCCCATCCAGAATCTGGCCCTGCTTCGTCAGGCCATGCTCCGAGCAAAAGAGCTGGACCTTCCCTTGCTGGACCATTGCGAGGACAAGGACATGGTCCGGAACTACGCCGTAAACGAGGGTGAAATTTCCCGCAAGCTGGGTATCCCCGGCCGCCCCGCCATCGCGGAGGAGCTGCAAATCATGCGGGACGTAATGCTGGCCGGGGAAACCGGGGCCCACGTCCACATCTGCCACATCTCCACCAAAAAAGGGGTGGACATCGTCCGTCAGGCCAAGGCACAGGGTGTGCGTATCACCTGCGAAACCTGCCCCCAGTATTTCATCCTCACTGAGAATGAAGTGCTCCGTCAGGGCGCTATGGCCCGGGTCAACCCGCCCCTGCGCACCCAAGCCGACGTGGAGGCCATCCGGGCCGGACTCATCGACGGCACCATCGACGCCATCGTCACCGACCATGCCCCCCACACCGCAGCGGAAAAGGCGAAGCCCCTCCCCGAGGCCCCCAGCGGCATGGTCGGGCTGGAGACCTCCCTTGCCCTGGCCCTCACCGGGCTTTATCACAATGGACTGCTGTCCCTGAGCCGGGTGCTGGCACTGATGTCCGCCTCCCCCGCCGCCCTGCTGGGGCTGGACAAGGGGATGCTGAGCGTGGGCCAAGACGCCGATCTTGTGATCTTCCATCCAGATGCGGAGTGGACCATCGACAAAAATCAATTCGCATCCAAGGGCCGCAACACCCCTTTTCACGGTCGGACGGTGCGTGGAAAGGTCAAATACACCATTTCCCGGGGAAAAATCATCTATCAGGAGGACTGACACATGTCGTTTGACATATTACAGAGCAAAATAAAAGCCCAAAAGAACCCCACTGTGGCCGGGCTGGACGCCCGGGTGGAGTATGTTCCCCCGTTTATCCTGAAAAAGCACACCGACCGTCTGGGTGAAACCCTGGAGGCCGCCGCCGAGGCGGTGCTGGAATTTGACAAGGGCCTCATTGACGCGTTGGCCGACGTGGTGCCCGCCGTCAAGCCCCAGTCCGCCTATTTTGAGATGCTGGGCTGGCGGGGCATGAAGGCCCTGGAGGAGATCATCGCTTACGCAAAAAGCAAAGACCTGTTTGTCATCGCCGACATCAAGCGGGGCGACATCGGCACCACAGCCTCCGCCTACAGCGAAGCGTGGCTGGGGACCACTCAGGTGGGCGAAACCACCTGCCCCGTGTTTGATGCCGACTGCGTCACCCTCAACGGCTATATGGGCTCCGACGCCATCAAGCCCTTCCTAAAAGACTGCACTCAGCGGGACAAATGCGCCTTTGTGCTGGCTAAGACCTCCAACCCCTCTTCTGTGGAACTCCAGGACATCGTGGCCGGGGACCGGCTAGTGTACACCGTCATGGGCGATTTGATCCAGCGCTGGGGGCAGGGCACCCAGGGAAAATGCGGGTTTCAAGCCTTGGGCGCGGTGGTGGGCGCTACCCACCCCTCTGTGCTCAAGGAACTGCGCCGCCGCCTGGACCGGGTATTCTTCCTGGTTCCCGGCTATGGAGCCCAGGGCGGCACCGCCGCCGATGTGCGTTATGCCTTTGACGAGCTGGGCCGGGGGGCCATTGTCAACGCCTCCCGCTCCATCATGTGCGCCTGGCAAAAGACTGGAAAAAACGGCGAAGATTACCAGGAGGCCGCCCGGGCCGCCGCAGAAAAGATGCGGGACGAGATCCGACAGTATGTGACCATCCTGTAAGGGTATTCTTTTTCTTTTCTTGAAAGAAAAAGTAGCAAAAAGAAAAGAGCTTTAGACTTTTGGAGGAATATGATGCCGATTCAGCAAATTTGTACTGTGGTTGAGATGACCCGGTTGGACGCCTCCACCTGGTGGATGGTTCTGGAAGTCGGAAAGATGGTGGAGCAGCATGCTCTGCGGGGCGGACAGTTTTTGCATATCAAATGCGGCGACAATCAGTTGCTCCGTCGTCCCATCTCCGTGGCCATCACCCAATGGGACGACCCGGAGGATCTTGCCACCCTGATCTTCGAGGTCCGGGGAGAGGGCACCCGCTGGCTGTCCCAGCGCAGAACCGGGGACAAGCTGGACGTGCTGGGTCCTTTGGGCAACAGCTTTAATGTGCCCGGGATAGAGGAGGATTTTGCCGAAATTAAAGAGCGCCATTACCTGCTGGTTGGGGGAGGCATCGGCGTTCCGCCTCTCATTATGTACGGCTGGTCGATGCCCTGGCCCCACACGGCAGTGCTGGGCTTCCGCACCAAGGACAAGGCGTTCCCCGCTGTGGTCGGACGGTTTCAGGAGGCCTGCGAGGAAACATACCTCTGCACTGACGACGGCACCCTGGGCCGCCGCGGCTTTGTGGATGCTCAGGTGCGGGAAATTCTTACAAAGGATAAAACCTTTACAGATATTCTGGCCTGCGGCCCCAAGCCCATGCTGAAAAGCGTGGCAAAGGTGGCGACGGAGTTCGGCGTCTCCTGCCAGGTGTCCATGGAGGAGCGCATGGGCTGCGGCGTGGGGGCCTGCCTGGTATGCGCCACACCCATGAAGGACGGGACCATGAAGCACGTTTGCAAGGACGGCCCGGTGTTTGACGCAGAGGAGGTGGACTGGGATGCCTGAGCGGCAAAAGCTTCATTGTGAGGAGTCTGAAATCATTGTAGGATGTGCCGGGAACGGCCAAAAATTACCGCAAGTTTTCGCGCCCCCTGAGATACCGGATATCTCCCGTATCGATATGAGTGTAGACCTAGCCGGCGTCACCCTCAAAAATCCCGTAGTAGTGGCCTCCGGCACCTTCGGTTTCGGACGGGAGTACAGCCGATTTTTTGACCTGTCCGAGCTGGGCGGCATCTGTTGTAAGGGTTTAACCCTTCACAGGCGGGAGGGTAACCCTCCCCCCCGCATCGCCGAAACTCCTATGGGCATTCTCAATTCCGTTGGTCTGCAAAATCCCGGCGTGGACGCGTTCATTGCGCACGAATTGCCTTTTCTACGCCAACATGACGTAAAGGTCATCGCCAACATCTCGGGAAATTCTCCAGAGGAGTATGGCATCATGTGCGAAAAGCTGTCTGCCGCCGGGGCGGACATGATTGAAGTCAACATCTCCTGTCCGAACGTAAAGGCGGGAGGATTGGCTTATGGTACCCGTCCTGATTTGGCGGCGGAGGTCACTAAATTGGCCAAAAGCCACGCTACGGTCCCAGTGATGGTAAAGCTATCTCCCAACGTCACCGACATCACCGAAATCGCCAAAGCTGTGGCGGACGCCGGTGCTGACGCGCTGTCCCTTATCAACACCCTGCGGGGAATGCGCATCGACGTGTACACTCGCCGACCCATTTTGAAAATGAATACCGGCGGACTGTCCGGCCCCGCCGTCCTCCCTGTTGCTGTGCGCATGGTATGGGAGGTAGCCTCTGCGGTCAAGCTGCCTATCCTTGGCATGGGCGGCGTGTCCACCGGCGGAGACGCCGCCCAGCTTATGCTGGCGGGGGCGTCCGCTGTGGCGGTGGGCACCGCTCTGTTCGCTGACCCATACGCCCCATTAAAAGTCCGGGACGGGCTGTCTGAAATCGCCACAACGCAGGGGATGAATACCGTCCGCGAGCTGACCAGCAGTGTAAAACCCTGGTAGCGCAGAAAGAAGGAGCATCATATGACCACCATATATCTCATCCGTCACGGCCAAGCGGAGGGCAATCTATACCGCCGTTGCCATAGCTGGTACAACGGCCTGCTCACCCTCAAGGGCCGGGAGCAGGTCAAGGCCTTGGAAAAGCGGTTTGACGGCGTCCACTTTGACGCGGTTTATTCCAGCGATCTCTATCGGGCTATGGCCACCGCCGGAGCAATCTATCGTCCCAGAGGCCTCACCTTGCGGATTGACCCCAATCTACGGGAGATTGGCGCGGGGGTTTGGGAGGATGTGATGTGGGGGCAGATTCTCCACGACCACCGGGACAGTCTGACCTCCTTCCTCCACTGCGACCCCGCCTGGAGCGTAGAAGGCAGCGAGACCTTTCCCCAGGTCCGCCGACGTGTCCAAGCAGCAGTGGAGCGCATCGCTGCCACCCATCCGGACCAGACGGTGGCAGTGGTATCCCACGGCTGTGCCATCCGGGCAGGGCTATCCGTGTGGCTGGGTCTCGATGTAAGTGAGATGGGAACGCTGCCGTTGGCAAATAATACCGGCGTAGCCAAATTGGAGGCGGAAAACGGCCAAATCAAGGTAGCCTATTACAATGATGACAGCCACTTGGCAACTACCGTCGCACTTCCTAAGGCCAGCACCGCCTACGGCATCTCGGGGATGGAGCGCAATGCGATTCGCTTCCGTCCCTTACTTCTGCCCCAGGAGAACCAGCAATACTTAGCGGCCCGCCGGGATGGCTGGCAGGCCAGCCACGGCACCATGGATGGATTCGACGGGGACAAGTTTTTGGCGGTAGCCCAGGAAAATAGCGTACAGGATCAAAACTGCGTTCTGCTGGCCCTACTTGGCGACACCCCCATGGGCATGCTCCAGATGGACTGGCGGCACGAGGCAGATCAGCAGGTTGGCCGGGTGCCCTTTCTCTATATAGCACCGGAATTTCGCTCCAAGGGCTTGGGCGTCCAATTGCTGGGGCAGGCGGTATGTACCTACCGCAATATGGGACGTCAAGTCTTACGGCTGCGCTGCGCTCCAGAGAATGAATGGGCGAAAAAGTTCTATCAATCTCATGGATTTTACAAGGTTGGCGAGGAGTCTGGCGGCATAGGTCATCTGGACACTATGGAGAAGTACATTGGACTGGAGCTCTAAAAAAATGCGCTGCTTTGCGGTCTTGTGGACGCGTCATTTCAAGGGCAGGCTTCACATCAAGCTCCAACAAAAAACCACAGGGCGGCCGGGTATCCCCAGCCGCCCTGCTTCGTTTAGCGCATAGCGTTGCCAACATCGTTGGCGGCGTTGCCGATGGCATTGCCCGCATCCCGGACCACGTTACCGGCGCCCCGGGCCAGATCCCCCGCCGCGCGTCCAATGTCATTCGCTGCTCGGCTTGTTCCGGTGGCGCTATTTCCAGAGCTATCGCCAGCGCCTCCTGCGCTGCCGTCAGGGTGACCGTCGTTGTCCAAATCGTTGGTACCTCCCGCACCGCCGCCCTGCATTGCATCGTTGTCGCCGATGCCGGCGCTGTTGTCCACACCGGCACTGTTCCGGATGTCGTTGTCCACACCGGCACTGTTCTGAACACCATTGCCCGATGTTACGCCATTCGTGGGTGTTTCGGGCGCAGCGCTGTCGTTGACCCGGTTGGCGGAGCAGCCCGTCAGAGCCAGAGCCATCACAAGAGCCGCGGAAAGAGCGTAATACTTCAGCTTCATCATACATGCCTCCTACTTTTTCTTCATGTTCCCCGTGACTCAGTATGTGCCGGGCAAACGAATTCAAAAGCAGGTATTTTTTGTTTTTTAACGGTCGAACAATTGTGTATGTGGCATATAAATTGAAAAGAAAAAGAACTGAAACCCGTGGTTTCAGTTCTTTTTCTGGTACGGCTGGAGGGATTCGAACCCCCGACCTTTTGGTTCGTAGCCAAACACTCTATCCAGCTGAGCTACAGCCGCATGCTTACGTTACAGCTTATTTATAATACCACACTATTCCAAGAAATGCAAGTGTTTTTTTACTTTTTCTAAAAAATTTTTCACACGAATCCGCCGTCAAACGTAGAGACGTCTGACGGCGGATTATACTTTACTTTCCACTCCAAACCACGAAGCGATGGAGCATGGCGGCCACCTCCGCCCGGGTAGCGTCGCCTCCGGGCAACAGCAAACCGTTGTTCCCGTTAAGAATGCCTGCGCTCACTGCCCAGGAGATGGCTTCCCTGCCCCAAGAGGCCACCGTCCCGCTGTCCCCAAACCGGGACAAATCCGCAAACTGATTTACATCATAGCCTGTCTGCTGGGCGTAGCGGTAGAGAATTACGGCAATCTCTTGCCGGGTAACATTGGCGAAGGGGTTGAATTTGCTATCCCCCACCCCGGTCACTACGCCCCGCTGGCCTGCCCAGACAGTCCCCGCCGTGTACCACTGTCCGTCCGGAATGTCACTGAACAGAGCGGTATAGCTCACCCGAGGCTTTCCTGCCAGACGGTGGAGCACCGTGGTCATCATGCACCGCTGCATTTTACCGGATGGACTAAAACTGGTACTGCTAACACCGTCAAACAGCCCGTGCTCATACACATAGGCCACATCATCATAGTACCAAGCGTTTTGCGCCACATCGGCGAAGGGCATGGATTTCGGCGGGTCCACCGGTTCCCCGGTGGTCACCGTCCACTGCCCCTCCTCCATCCACTGAACAGAGTCAGAGGCCGCTACAAGCGTCACATCGGTCCCGGCCAAGTAGCGGTGCCCTGGGGTCAACGCGCCGCCAACTCTCATCTCCACGCCCTCCGTGGTATCCACCAGCGTTCCGGCGCGCACCATGCCGTTCCCAGACGTCCAGATCAGGCCGGAGCCGGTGGTCCCGGCAATCACGTCGCCATTAGCCCCCGTTCGCACGGCAAACCCAGATACGCTTCCATTTTGCCCCGCCTGGGCCACCGCCTCGTTCAAGATGAAAGTGGTATCCCGGTCCACTTCCTGCTTGACCGTGGATTTTAAATCATTCCAGAAGGTTCCGGTGAGGTAGCTTAGCGAGACCAACACCTGCGCTTGGCTGCCGGCGGAGGCCAGCAATGTGCCGCCTGTCAGAATGGCCAACGCAAGTGCGCCAGCCAATAGCTTTTTTTTCATGGCGCCTCCTCGGAAATCATATAGCTCAGGGTAAGCAGACTGTCGGCAAAATGAACGTCCTCAATCTGCACATCCGCCATATCCTGTTGGGGCAATTCCACATTGGTAAAATTCCAGATGCCTGCCACGCCACAAGCCGCCACCCGCCGTGCCATGATCTCCGCCGCCCCTGCCGGAACGGTAAGCACGCATACGCTTACCTGGTTCGCTTTTAAATAGTCCTCTAGTGTGTCTGCATGGTATACCGGGGTGCCGCAGAGCTGGGTGTCCACCAGCTTTTGATCCACATCAAAGGCGGCCACCAGGCGAAATCCGTTGGATGTAAAAGGAAAGTTCTCCATCAGAGCACGGCCCAGATTTCCCACACCGAGAATGGCCACCGTATGGTCCCGGTTCATGCCCAGAATATCGGCCACTTCGCTCCGAAGCCGCTCCACATTATAGCCATAGCCCTGCTGCCCAAAGCCGCCGAAGCAGGACAGGTCCTGCCGGATCTGGGAGGCGGTGAGCCCCATGGATTTTGCCAGCGAGCTGGAGGAGATACGCACAGTCCCGGTCCGGAGCAGCTCGTCCAGGTGGCGGTAATACCGGGGCAGGCGGCGGATGACCGCAGAAGATATCTTGTCTTTTTTCATCACGCAACCGTTCCTCGTTTCAAAGTTCATCAGTTTATTTTACCTCATCTCAGCTTATTTGTCAAATTGATTCCAAAAGAAATCACAATACGAAATCACAATACCGCCCCCATCCGCATAGGCTGTATTATATCGCTTTAAGGAGGAATCTTTCATGCCTCAAACCGGTTCCCTCATCGTCCGGACTTTTACCTCCCAAGCCCAACTGCCCGTGTCCGGTGCCACAGTCATCATTTCCGGCCGCGGGCAGGATGGTCGCCACAAGGTTTTTTCCATCCAGACCACCGACGAGAGCGGCGGTACCAAGCCCTTTGTGCTGGAAGCTCCCGACGAGGCTCTAAGCATGAGCCCAGGGCAGTCCACGCCCTTCTCCAACTATTCCCTGGTGGTGGAACATCCCGAATATTTCCTGGCCACCTTTGAGCAGCTCCAGGTATTTCCCGGAGTGGAGACGGTGCAAAACGTCCCTCTAGTTCCCCTGCCCCTTCCCCAATCCGCTGGAAGCAGCGACTCCGCCGCACCGGTGGTGGTCACCCCTCAGCCTCTGTGATGCGTCACAGCGCCAAGCAAGGAGGTTCCCATGCCTATTACTGTTACGCCCTATATTCCCCAGACCATCACCGTTCACACCGGTCCGGCTGACCAGTGGGCGGAAAACGTCACCGTTTCATTCTCCGATTATATCAAAAATGTAGCTTCCAGTGAGGTTTACCCTACCTGGCCGGAGGCAGCTCTCCGAGCAAATATCCTAGCTCAGGTGTCCTTTGCCCTCAATAGAGTGTATACCGAGTACTATCCCAGCCGGGGCTACGACTTCGACATCACTGGCTCCACCATGAACGACCAAAAATTCATCAAGGGCCGCAGCATTTTTGGTAATGTGGCCAAGCTGGTGGATGAGTTGTTCACCACCTACATACGCCGTAAGGGTTTTGTGGAACCCTTGTCCACCCGATTTTGCAATGGTACCACCGTCACCTGCGACGGGTTGTCCCAGTGGGGCAGCGAGGCCCTGGCCCGCCAAGGCAGGACCTACATCGAGATTCTTCGCCACTATTACGGCAACAACATCGAGCTGGTATCCAACGCCCCCATCCGGGACATCGCCTACTCCTACCCCGGCTATCCCCAGCAAAACGGCTCCTCCGGCAACTACATCACAGTGCTCCAGGTTATGCTCAACCGTATCTCCCGCAACTACCCGGCCATTCCCCGCATCAGCCCGGTGGACGGCATATTCGGTGCCCAGACCGAGGAGTCGGTGAAGCAGTTCCAGCGCATCTTTAATCTCACCCCGGATGGAATCGTGGGCCAGGCCACTTGGTATAAGCTGGTGTTCCTCTACGTGGGGGTCACCAACCTGTCGGAGCTGGTGAGCGAGGGCCAGCCCTACACCCAGATTCAGGGTCCCGCCACCGGCGTCACTCTCCAGGAGGGCAGCACCGGAATCTCCGTCTCCGCCTTGCAATACTTTATCTCCATCATCGGCCAGTTCAACACCAGCGTGCCCGTGCTGGCCATCGACGGTATCTTCGGCCCCAAAACCACCGCCGCAGTCAACGCGGTCCAGAGCCGGTTCGGCATGCCCGTCACCGGTATCGTGAACCAAGCCACTTGGCAGCGCATCTATGACGAATATCTGGGCATCGCCCGCACCGCCCTAGCCGGGGCCGACCTGCCCACCGGGACCCAGCAGATCCGGCAGTCAGTACAGGCGGGTCAGTTCCCGGGCTACAACCTGACCTATGGAAGCTCGGACACCTGAAAGGAAGGAAAATATTATGAATGAAACCAGCACGCCTGAACTGAACGAGGCTCAGCACAGCGGCCAGCCCGTCCGCTCCCTCCAGTACATGCTGGACCAGCTCGCCATCCACAACGATAGCCTGATCCGACTTGCGGTAGACGGCATGTTCGGCGAACGCACCCTGGAGGCCGTCATGGTATTTCAGAGAGAGTACCGCCTTCCCGTCAACGGTGTGGTAGACCTGAACACCTGGAACGCCATCCGGGAGGCCTATTTCAAGACCGAACTGCTCTATGGCTGCCCTCCTCCGCTGAATGTACTGCCCAGCGGCTCCTATACCGCCGCCGAGGGCGTGGAAAGCGAACCCATGCTCATCGTCCAGGCTATGTTCGTCTCTCTAACCAAGGTGATGACCAATTTCACCCCCTGTCAGATGAATAGCTGCAACGACGGCGACACCCCCAAAAATCTCCGGGAAATCCAGCGCCTGTCCGGACTTCCCATCACCGGCGTACTGGACCGGGCTACCTGGTCTTATCTGGTCCAGCTCTACCAGGCCTTGGTCACCCGGGGCTAACTGTTTGAATCCCCCCTTGCCATTTCTTCGGCGATTGGATATAATAAAGAAAATAGTAAGCGGATACAAAGGAGGGCGCGTCCATGGCCGGATTCATCCACGACAAGCTGGACACCAAGCTGCTGGTGCTCTACATTATGGACCGGGTGGCCGCTCCCATCGACTTTGCCACTCTCACCGACCTATCGATATGCGACCCAGGCGTGGACTATTTCCAGTTCGCCGAGGCAGTGTCCGAGCTGACGGACAGTAGACATTTGGATCAACAGGGTGAGATCTACGCCATCACCGATAAGGGCCGACGAGCCTGCGCCGCCGGGGAAACCAGCCTCTCCCCCGTCATCCGCCAGCGGTGTGACAGGCGGCTGTCCCCTCTCAATCAGGCGTTGAAGCGCAAAGCTCAGGTGCGCGCCCAGGTGGCAGAGCAGCCTCAGGGCTTCGATGTGTGTCTGTCCATGGACGACGACAAAGGCAGCCTGCTCTCCCTCACCCTGCTTGCCCCCACCCGGGAGGACGCCCAGCGGATTGCCGATGGCTTCCTGGCCCACCCGGACCGGGTCTATAACGGGTTGCTGGGGGTACTGCTCACCAACGATGACAGGAGTGACTGATCTTGACCTTCATGGGATTTCCCCTCTCCAATTTGTTCCTCTACTTCATTCTCTATTCCTTCCTTGGCTGGGTGATGGAGACTTGCTACTGCTCCATTCTGGAGCGCAGGCTGGTGCCTCGGGGCTTCCTGTACGGCCCCATCTGCCCCATCTACGGCGGCGGGGTGACGTTGATGATCCTGTTTTTTACTCCGCTGAAGAAAAATCTGGTGATCTTTTACATTGTAGCTGTCGCGGTCATGACCTCTTGGGAGTATCTGGTCGGCTGGGCGCTGGAGGTCACCACCCACGTGAAATACTGGGACTACTCCCAGTACCGTTTCAATCTGAAAGGCCGGGTGTGCCTGTGGGTGGCCCTAACCTGGGGCGTCCTGTCTTACATCGTCATTTTCTTTATCCATCCGCCCATCCAGGCCCTGATCGAGGATCTGCCCATATGGCTTGAATTCATGCTGTGCGGCGCGTTTCTGTCACTGCTGGCAGTGGATGCCACCCTCACCGTCCGCAATCTTGTCTTGGTCGCTATGCACGTGGAAAGCGTCACCCAACTGGGGCAGGAACTTCAGCTACAGTTGGCTCTGGGCAAGGCCGAACTGGGCAACAAGCTGGAGGACAGCGCCGCCGCCCTGCGGGAGCGATACAGCGAGCAGGTGGCCCAGTTGGAGAAATACAGCCGCCATTTTCGCAATGCCTACAGTACCATGAGGGCCAGCCGAAAATACTCGATCAGTCAGGAAGACATTCTTGCCGCCGCCACGCTGGCCAAAGAGGAACTGCTCCGGCGCAAGAACGCGTTAAAATCCCTCCGCAGCAAGCGTTAAATCAACTGCAACAAAAAGAACGAGCCCGCCGGAATCTTTCGGTGGGCTCGTTCTTTTTTGTTTAGGATTAGCGCTGGCCCTTGTCGTAGGGAATGCCCTCCGCCTTGGGGGCGCGGGACTTTTGGGAGGTGAAGGCCAGCACCACTAGGGTGATGATGTAGGGCAGCATACGGTAGACATGGGGGCTGATGCCGATCTGCGCCAGCATGAAGATACCGTCGCCGTTGATGTCGATGCTGGTATAGGAGGCGGCAATGCACTTGAACAGGCCGAACAGCAGAGCCGAGCCGGCGATGTTCAGCGGCTTCCAGTTGCCGAAGATCATGACGGCCAGGGCCAGGAATCCAAAGCCCGCCACGTCACCGTTGGCAGAACAGTTGGCGGTAGTCAGAGCGTATACAAAGCCGCCCATGCCCGCTAAAGCGCCGGAGATGGTGGTGCCCGCATACCTCATCTTGTACACGTTGATGCCTAAGGAATCCGAGGCCTGTGGATTTTCACCACAGGAACGCAGCCGCAGCCCGAACTTGGTTTTGTGCAGCAGAATGGACAGTACCACAAACACGATGATGCACACATAGGTGGCCGGATAGACTTGGTTAATGAAGGTCTCCCCCAGGAATCCCATATCCTCGGTCCGCCCAAAGCCTAAATTGGTCTTACGAAGCATGAACCATGACGGAGCGTCTCCCCCGGCCATATACAGCGTGTTCTGATTGGCAATGATGCGGATGAAGAACAGCACCAGCGCCGGGGCCATCAGGTTCAACGCCGTACCTCCGATGGTTTGGTCCGCCCTCAGGTTCACCGAGGCAAAGGACAGCAGCAGTGAGAATACCGCCCCCGCCGCCGCAGCCACCACCATGGCAACCAAAGCAAATCCCTGGAGCGCCATCCAGTTTCCCGCCGCCTTGGCTCCGTCAAAAGCGCCGGTATTCTGCACAATGTTCACAAACAGCACGCCGATGAAAGCGCCAAAGATCATAATGCCTTCCAGGGCCAGGTTGATGATGCCGCTGCGCTCGGCGAACACTCCGGCCAAGGCCACAACCATCAGCGGGACTGCATAGATCAAAGTCTGGCGAATCAGAAATGTCATGCCTCCTCGCCTCCCTTCCCAGCCTGATCATCCGTGGCTTGGCCGCCATCCTCCGTCATGGCGGCGGGCACGGGGGGCTTGCTGACTGTAGCCACATGCTTTTTCCGATTGCTGAGCAACATTTTAATCACCAAAGAGAATGCACTCAGGTAGACGATGGCGGCAATAATCACATTGGTGATATACTCGTTGTAAGCGGTCAGATTGGTGAGCTGCTGTCCCGCAATGTTCAGCATGGACATAAAGCAACCGGTAAAGATGATGGCGATGGGATTGCTGGCCGCCAGCAGAGCCACCGGAATGCCGTTAAAGCCCGCATCGGGCAGGGACTGGTAGGTGGACCAGAAGAATTCCGTGTTGCCGGACAGGTAATACAGGGATGCCGCCGCCCCCGCAAGGCCCCCGGCGATAGCCATGGACAGCACGATGTTACGCTTATCGTTGATGCCCGCGTACCGGGCTGCGTGGCGGTTACTGCCGCAAGACACCAGTTCATAGCCCATTGTGGTTTTGTTGATGAAAATGTACACTGCGACGGCGATCACAATAGCGATGATGATGCCCCAGTTTACCTGGGACCCGGGGAAAATGGTGTCCAGGCCCCACTTGGCCGTCTCCACTCCGTTATGGGTGGTCTTATAAATGTAGCCGGTCTTGCCATTTTCTTCCATATTTTGCCAAACGCTGTCGGAGAAAATCCACGTCACCAAATTAGCGGCGATCCAGTTGGTCATGATACAGGCCAGCACCTCATTGATGTTCAGCAAAGCCTTCACCATGCCCGGAATGGCCCCCCACACCGCCCCAGCCAGAATGCCGGTCAGGAACGCCAGCAGCCACACCACGGGAGAGGGCACAGACGAGGTAGGGATACTCAGTGCCACGATCAGCGTGCCGGCCGTGCCCATGAGATACTGCCCCGGTGCACCGATGTTGAACAATCCCGTTTTGAATGCCACCGCCACCGAAAGCCCGGTCAGGATCAGCGGCGTGGCCCGGAAGAGCATATTGCCCATATTGGCAGGGTTAAAGCCAAAGGTCAGATTACCTGCGGCGTCCCGCCCCGTGCTGAGGATGCCGCCCAGCACCAGCCTGATGCCGTCCCAGACGGAGCTGGCCCCCAGAGAGGGGTTCGCCAACCCCACAGTGAGCACAATTACACCACCCACCAAAAGGCCGATGAGGATAGACAGCAGCGAGGCCACCACCGTTTTTGCCCCATCCTTTTCCATCAAAATTGACCACTTCTCCTTCATGCGTCCTCGTCCTCCTCTCCGGTGTAAATTTGGACGAGATTCGGATATTTCACACTCACGCGCCCTTCTCCTCCTTCCCGTTCATTTCCATGCGCTTGGCCCCGGCCATATACAGGCCCAGCTCTTGAACATCCGTCTGCTTCGGGTCGAACTCGCCCACGATTTCGCCCTCATACATCACCAGGATACGGTCGGACAGGTTCATCACCTCATCCAGCTCCAGACTCACCAGCAGCACCGCACGGCCCTTGTCCCGCTCCGCCACCAGTTGGCTGTGAATATACTCAATTGCGCCCACATCCAGGCCGCGGGTGGGCTGTACGGCCACCACCAGCGGTTTCTCCCGGTCCAGCTCTCGGGCGATAATAGCCTTTTGCTGGTTGCCGCCGGACATAGACCGGGCAATCGTCACCGGTCCCTGGCCGGAACGCACATCATACTGCTGAATGAGTTGCTGGGCATACTCACGCACTGCGCCTTGATTAATAAAGCCGTTGGTTTGGAACTGTTTTTCCTTGTAGCGTTGGAGTATCAGGTTCTGTTCCAAGGTAAAATCCAACACCAGGCCGTGCTTGTGCCGGTCTTCGGGGATGTGGCTCATGTTTCCGCCCCGGTGGCGGATGGAAGCATGGGAGATGTCCTCCCCGCACAGGGTAACAGTGCCGCCGGAGCTCTTCTCCAGCCCCGTCAGGCCATAGATCAGCTCGGACTGGCCATTGCCGTCGATGCCCGCAATACACAGGATTTCCCCCGCCCGTACATCAAAGTTGACGCGATTGACCGCATTGCGCTTGTGGGCCTTGGAGGGCACACAGAAGTCCCTGAGCGACAGCACCGCTTCGCCGGGTCTGGCGGGCCCCTTCTGCACCTCCAATTGGACGGAGCGGCCCACCATCATATCGGACAGGGACTGCTTATCCGTGTCCTTGGTGTCCACAGTGCCGATGTACTTGCCCTTGCGCAGCACGGTGACCCGGTCGGACACCGCCATAATCTCGTTGAGCTTGTGGGAGATGAACAGGATGGATTTGCCCTCCTTGGCAAACTCCTTCATGGTGGCCATCAACTCGTCGATCTCCTGGGGCGTGAGAACAGCAGTTGGTTCGTCAAAGATGAGGATTTCATTGTCACGGTAGAGCATCTTTAAAATCTCCACCCGCTGCTGCATCCCCACCGTGATGTCCTCCACCTTGGCGTCCAGATTCACCTTCAAGCCGTAACGCTCCGACAGCGCCTCCACCTTGGCCCGGGCCTCCTTCTTTTGCAAGAAGCCCATTTTGGTGGTTTCCGCGCCCAGGATGATGTTGTCCAGCACCGTGAACACCTCAATCAGCTTGAAGTGCTGGTGGACCATGCCGATCCCCAGGGCTGTAGCGTCGTTGGGGTCGTTGATTTTCACTTCCTGGCCGTTTTTCTTAATGACGCCCGCCTCGGGCTGATACAGGCCGAACAGTACGCTCATCAGCGTGGATTTTCCGGCGCCGTTTTCCCCTAGCAGGGCGTGGATTTCCCCCCGCCGGAGCTGAAGCGTAATGTCGTCGTTGGCGATGATGCCTGGGAACTCTTTGGTAATGTGGAGCATCTCAATGACATTTTCTGTTGCCATAGCTCTCCTCCCGCCTCCTTTTCCTCGCGTAAAAGTTCAATGCCGAACGTAAATCTATTATAAAGCACCAGGCGGGAAAACACAAGAAATTTATCAAATTTGCACAGAAAAAAGAGGAGGGCGCATATGCGCCCTCCTCTTGGGGAAACAAGGATTACTCGGTGGTCAGGGTCAGGTTGGAATAGCTCTGCTTCAGATTGGCGTAGTCGGCATCCACGGACACGGAGCCGTCCTTGATACCGGCCAGCAGCTTCTCGTAATCCGCAACAGCGAACTGCTTCATGGACCAAGTGGCGGTGGGCAGGCCCACAGCGTCATCCTTGGCGCCCAGAGAGGTGCCAGTACCGCCCACGTCGGCCCACTTGTCGGAGAAGTGCTTGTCCAGAGCGAAGTTAACGGACTGCTCCAGACCCTTCATAGCGGAGGTAACCACGGTGTCGGACTGGGAGGACTGGTCAACGTCCACGCCCACAACATAGCCGTCATTGGCGGCAGCGGCGGCGGAAATGGAGCTGAACATGGAGCCACCGCAGGCGAATACGATCTCAGTGCCGGTGGTGTACCAGCCCTGCATCATGTTCTGCAGGTCGGGAGAGGCGGAGAAATTGGAGCCGTACTCCCAGCTATAGCGCATCTCAACGTTTACGCCCATCTCAGCGGCAGCCGCGTTGGCGCCCTGGACGTAGCCATAGCCGTAACGGCAGCAGGCGGGGTTGTCGCCGCCACCACCGCCGGAGAAGCCCAGCTTGGTGAAGCCTTCCTTGACCACGGCGTAACCGGCCAGATAGCCGCACTGCTCTTCCTGGAACGCGATGCCGGCCACGTTGGCCAAGACCTCGCCAGGATCGTCCTGGCTGTCCCGCTCAGTCAGGGGGAAGCCATCGATGAATACAAAGTTGACCTCGGGGTGCTCCGCAGCGGCCTTGCGCATAGCGCCAGCCTGGAGGAAGCCGGGGGCCACGATAACCTTGGCGCCGGCGTTGATGGCGGCGATATAGGCGTCATAGCGGTCGTCGTCGGTGGCCTCGTTGCCGTTGGCGGGACGGTAGTACTTGTAGGTCTTGTTGTTGGCGGCAGCGTACAGCTTCACGCCGTTCCAAGTGCCCTCGTTAAAGGACTTGTCCTTCAGGTCGCCCACGTCGGTAATCATGGCAATTTCGTAAGTACCATCGGCGGAAGTGGGATCATCGGCGATGGCGTTGGGGTCGGTTACATCCACGGGGGCGGTGTTTTCCTCGCCAGTTTCGCTGGGTGCAGCACTCTCCTCAGTGCCCTGGGAGGGAGCCTGACTGCTATCCCCGCCGGGATTGTTGCTGCTGCAAGCGAACAGGCCGACCATCATAGCCAGAGCCAGCAGCATCGCAAAGAGCTTTTTCATCGCATACATTCCTTTCTTTTCTTCATTTCATCTTTTCCGGACGGCTTATGCCGCCCTCACTCCTCGTCCTCAGAAAGGCGGGAGCTCAATATCTGCGCTCCTGCCTCTCGGACATGCCCATTATATCGCCTTTAGCGACAAAACACAAGGATTATTTGCATTGTACACGAAGAATTTACAAAATGCCAACAAAATGCACGGCTCAATAGCCCTGGGCCTCCTGCCCTTTTACCAATTTGACGATACGGCTGGTGCCCAGCCGGTCCGCCCCCAGCGCCTGAAAATCCGCCGCGTCCTGGAGGCTGGAAATACCTCCCGCCGCCTTGATCTTCACATGGGATGCCACGTTGGCCTTGAACAGCGCCACATCCTCCCGTGTGGCCCCGCCGGTGGAAAAGCCGGTGGACGTCTTAATATAATCCGCCCCGCTGTCCGATACGATTTGGCACAGCTTTACCTTTTCCTCATGGGTGAGCAGACAGGTCTCGATGATAACCTTCAGCACCAGCCCGCCGCAAGCGGTTTTGACGGCCTTGATTTCGGCCAGCAGGTCGTCCCACCGGCCGTCCTTGGCCCAGCCGATATTGATGACCATGTCGATTTCCTTGGCCCCGTTTGCGATGGCATCCTTGGCCTCAAATACCTTAACAGCGGTGGTGGAGTAGCCGTTGGGGAAGCCAATGACGGTGCATACCGGGAGCTTGTCCCCCAGATAGTCCGCCGCCTGCTTTACATAGCTGGCCGGGATGCATACGCTGGCGCAGCCGTAGGCAGCTCCGTCATCGCAAATTTGACGGATTTCCTCCCAAGTGGCCGTCTGGGTGAGCAGGGTGTGGTCCACCGCGGCTAAAATGGCTCTGTTGTCCACTGGAATCACCTCATTATATTATAGTATGGTTTCATTTTACTATGGACGGGAAGAAAAAGCAAGGTTCTTCCCTGTTTCGGCAAAAATTTGGTTGACGCAACCCGCGGTTGTCAAATTGTATCTCACTTTTGGTTGCCATACCCACTGATTTTTGCTAAGATAAAGCTGTACAAAGGCCGCGTACAGTCTTTCTTTGGAGGTATCACAGATTGGATTTTCGAGAGCGTTTATTTGACCTGCGCCGTCAGGCTGGGTTGTCTCAGGAGGAGCTAGCCAACCTGGTGAGCGTCACCCGCCAAGCAGTGCAGAAATGGGAGGCGGGCACGTCCCGCCCGGACATGGACAACCTGGTCTCACTGGCAGAGTATTTCAAGGTTTCTCTGGATTTTCTGGTGATGGGTAAAGAACCCACTCCCCCGCCCACGCCTACCATTGTCAATAACTATTACAATGGCCGCCCCGAGCGTTGGCATTACGAATATAAGAGCAAACGTACCCTGTTCGGCCTGCCTCTGGTCCACGTCAACGTCGGACACGGCGATCATTGGGCCCGTGGAATCATCGCAGTGGGCGACATTGCCACAGGCGTGGTAGCACTGGGCGGCGTGGCGGCAGGCCTGTTCACCTTGGGCGGGGTCAGCCTGGGGTTGCTGCTGGCCCTGGGGGCGCTATCCATCGGCACGGTGTCCATCGGCGGCGTCGCCATAGGACTGATCGTTCTGGGCGGCGTCGCGATGGGGTGGCTGTCCATCGGTGGCGTAGGAGTGGGTGTTTACGCTGCGGGCGGAATTGTGGGAGCCTCCAAGGTGGCCGTAGGCAGCATTGCCACCGGAGCGCTTGCCATCGGCACAGAAGCCGACGGCGCTCAGACCATCCTTCTCCCCTTGGCGGGGCTGAGGGGAGAAGACCTGACCGCCGCACAGGCCGCTATCGACGCGGCTTGTGCGGGCGCGCCGGGGTTCGTCCCCTGGCTGCTGAAGCTCTTCCTCCTTTAAAAATAAAAAACGTGCGGGTCCTCAGTTTGAGGGCCCGCACATTTTACAGCTCTTTTTCCACCAGGATATATTCTTCATTGCGAAAACGCTCACAAAATCCGGCGCTGAGGAACAACTCTACCGAGGGATTGTCCAAGGCAATGTTGTCTGCCAGCCGCTTCACGCCGTTAGCTTTTGCGGCCGCGCAAAGCAGCTTCAAGCCTGCCCTTCCGAATCCACGGCCCCGGTATTGGGCAGACACCAGCACGTCGCAGACGTACGCACCGAACTCACTGTCAAAATGATACGCTGCCTCTCCGACAAAGGCGCGCTCCGCCTCATGGTACAGGTATCGGTAAAACCGCTTTCCCGTACCGTCCGCCACCCATCTGGAATACCAGTCCGCCCACCGTTCCGCCGGAAAGTCGATGGTCCCGCCGTATGCATGATTGTATGCCATAGTCTCAGTATCGGCCAATAGGCGCCGTCGAAAGTCCAGCTCCTCCAGACCAGGCCGATACAGCGAAATTTTTTCCACGAGAGTCTTTCCTCCTTATCGGTCCAGTAGCTTTGCCACAGCAGTACGGTGTACCTTCATTGCGCTCTTTAGGCAAAACTCCTGACAGCAGAAGCAACGGATACACTTTTTTCGGTTGATGCTGGGCTTGCCACCCTTCATGGTAATGGCATCGGCAGGGCAAACGTTCCAGCACACGCCGCATCCCACACACTCAGCGGGCACGACCTGGGGCCGCTGGCTCAGCACCCACTGCATCAGCCTCCCCTTGATCTTTTTCAGGACGCTGCTCCCATCTCCCTGGAACAGGTGGCTGTTCCCAGTGACGATACGCTGGAAGTCCGGGATGGCAAATGCTGCGGGGTCGCCCTCAACTGTCAGCTCTTCCGCTGAGGCGGGGATCAGCCCCCGCTCCAGCGCTGCCTCCAGGGTAGGCACCTCTTCCCGCTTCAGTCCGATGAGCCCGGCGCACACCAAATCCACCTTGTGGGTACTCTCCCCCGCCAGCAGCGCGCCCATGTGCCGGGGTGTGCCGCCGGTGGGGCCGTTGCCCTCCATGCAGTCCACCGCGTCCACAATGGTGAGCCGGGGTTTGAAATACTCGTTCAGGTCCACAATCATCCGGGCAAAGTCTCTGGGGTCCAGATACCGGAAATGGTACTCCGGCTTCTTAGTGCCCGGGATCGTCCCAAACAAATTTTTCGCTCCACAGGTCATGGCCATCATGCCATGGGTCTTCAGCTTGCACAGGTCGATCATGACGTCCGCCTCGTCCAGGTATGCGGTATACTGGAATTGCCGGCACACCTTTCCCTCCGGGAACTTGGCCTCCCGCTCCTCAAAATTCTGGTTCAACCGCCCGCCGTACTGCTCCACCGCCTTCATTCCGGCGGCGACATAAATCTTGCCCACACGAGCGGCGTTAAACAGTCCGCCGGGGCTGTCCCCCACCACCACGTCCGCCCCCCGCTCCACCAGCAGCTCTACTAGAGCGCACAGCAGGCTGGGATGAGTGGTAACTGCGTCCTCCGGCTTGGCGGAGGCCACTAGGTTCACTTTGACGGCAATTTTCATTCCCGGATTCACCCAGTCCAACCCTCCCAGAGGAGCCAGCGCCTGTTTCAGGGCCGTCCGTGCCGTCTCATGTGCGTAATCCGCACAGGGTACAATCACCACATCTGGTTTCATCATATTCCCACCTGTCTAACAAAAAGGCTGCCGCAGGCGCGGCAGCCTTTTGGGAATCGAGATCGGAGCTTACTCCTCCTCAGGGGGCTCATCCTCGTCCACGTCGTCCCCCACAGGGGAGGACTCCAACAGCGCACGAATGGACAGGGACACCTTCTTGTTCTCCTCATCAATGTTGGCGATCTTGGCGTCCACAGTCTCTCCCTCGCTGACCACGTCGCCGGGCTTTTCCACCCGGTGATCGGCCATCTGGGAGATATGGATCAGGCCGTCCACGCCGGGGACGATCTCGGCAAAGGCGCCAAACGTCATCAGCTTGACAATTCGGACAGGGGCTACATCACCCACAGAATACCTGCTGGTGAACACAGTCCAAGGCTCCTGGCTGTGATCCTTCACGCCCAGGGAGATTTTCTTCTTCTCCGGGTCGAAGGAGATGACATACACCTCCAGGGGATCGCCCACAGAGACCACCTCGGCGGGGGTCTTGATGCGGGACCAAGACAGCTCGGAGATGTGAACCATGCCGTCCACGCCGCCGATATCCACGAAAGCGCCGTAAGAGGTCAGGCTCTTGACGGTACCGCTGTAACGCTTGCCCACCTCAATATTGTCCCAGATGGCGGCAGCAGCGGCGGCACGGGCCTCGGCGGCCACGGCGCGGATGGAGCCCACCACGCGGCGGCGGGCGCGGTTCACCTCGGTGATGCGCAGCTGCACCCGGGTCTTGACCATCTCAGACAGGTCGGCCCCACGGGGCTTACCGGACTGGGAGGCGGGGATAAACACACGGATGCCCTTGACGCTGGCCACCAAGCCGCCCTTGTTCTCCTCGGTGATAATGCCCTCCAACACGTCCTTGTTCTCCACAGCGTTCTCCACGGTCTCCCAGTTCTTGTCCGCGTCGAGACGCTTCTTAGACAGCTTGACCACACAGTCGCGGTCACTAACCAGCATGACGATAGCCTCGATCTCCTCGCCCACCTTGGCGATCTCCTCTGCCTTCACGTCCGGGTCGTCGCTCAGCTCGGACAGGGGGATGGTGCCGGGATACTTAACGCCCAACTCAACCTGGATTTCGGTGGGCGTAATTGCCGCGACCGTGCCAGTGACCCTATCCCCCGTATTCAAAATTTTGAACGACTCCTCCAGCATCTCCGCGAAGGACTGTTCAATCTCCATGATTTCATCGCTCATTTTGTTGCTGACCTCCTTTATTATCCACTCCGGCGTAGATGCGCCGGCAGTGATCCCAAGCGTGCCGGTCCGGCCAAACTGTTCCCGGTCGAGGCCGCCCGCCCCCTCTGCCTGCACCACTATGGGACAGCGGGATGCGCACAGCTGGGTGAGCTTTCTGGTGTTGGAGCTCTTCTGATCGCCGATGACGATCATAGCGCTGCACTGACCGGCCAATTCCAGGGCCTCCGACTGCCGCCTGGACGTAGCATTACATATTGTATCAAAAAATTCCGCGTTTGTACACACTTTTTTTGTGTTTTCCACGATTTTTTCCCAATTTGACAATATGGCCGTGGTTTGAGACACAAATGTCAGGGGCATAGCAGAAAAATCAAACGATTTTTGAAATAATTGTTCCAGTTCTTCCCAACCGGAAACCACAATCCCATGCACGGTACAGCCTAAGATGCCCAAAATCTCCGGGTGGTCCGCCTCCCCCACGATGACGGGGACCCGGCATTGAGCTTCCGCGCCCCGGACAATATCGTGGATGCGGGTGACATTGGGACAGGTGGCGTCCAGCACCCTGCACCCGCGGGCCGCCAGCGCTCCATACACCCCGTCCGGCTCTCCGTGGGCGCGGATCAGAACGGTGGAGCCCTCGGGTGCCTCCTCTGGGGCGGAGATGGTGACGGCCCCCATGTTCTCCAGCCGCCGGATCACGTGGTCGTTGTGGGTAATGTGGCCCAGCAGATAGACCGGGCCCTGTGCAGCGGCTTTTTCCGCCATATCCACCGCCCGGCGCACGCCGTAACAGAACCCCGCCGTCTTTGCCAGCCGGACGATCATGCCGCTTGCTCCCCCAGAGCGTTGACGCGGGCCAGCAGGTCGTCGGCAATGCGCTGATAGTCGTCTGCGGAGGGCTTGCGGCCCTCAAATTCCGGGTGATATGGGCAGCCGAATATCACCGTGGTCTTGCGGAAAATCCGCTTTTGGGGTGAAATGTAGACTGGGACCAGAGGCGTGCCGGTACGGGTGGCAAACATGGCCGCTCCGGTGTGGACCCCGGAGCTCTCCCCGTCCTTCACCCGTGTGCCCTCAGGGAACATCAGCAGCCTTTCGCCGTTTTTCAGTACCCGCAAGCATTCCTTCACTGCGGCCATGTCGGACTTGCCCCGGTTGATGCCGATGATCCCCGCCTTTTTCAGGAGGAAGCCCACCACCGGCCACTTCATAATCTCCGCCTTGGCCATCACATGGGTCTGACGCTTGCCGCCCATACAGCAAACCACATACAGCGGGTCGCCCAGGGTAGAGTGATTCCCGCAAATCAGCGCCGCACCCTCCGGAATGTTTTCCACCCCCACCGCGTTCCAGGGGTGGAAAATCCTCATAAAAATCCAGATCACGGGGTAGAGTACGGAATAAACCTTGTTCCTCATTCCTGCCCCTCCTTACCGCCGATCCGCTCCCGGATCAACCCCAGGAGCAGCCGAAAGCTCCCCTCCAGGTCCAGTCCGGTGGTATCCGCCAACACCGCGTCCGGCCCTTGACGCAGGGGCGCGGTCTCCCGCTCCATATCCCGGCGGTCCCGTTCAATCACCTCCCGGAGCACCTGATCGAAATCGGCGTGCTGGCCGCGCTCCAAAAGCTCCTTGTAACGACGCTTCGCCCGGGCCTCCGGCGAGGCGGTGAGAAACAGCTTCACATCCGCCTGGGGCAGCACCACGGTGCCGATGTCCCGGCCATCCATGATAACGTCGTGCTCCCGGGCGGTTTTGCGCTGCATTTCCAGCAAAAAGTCCCGCACCGCCGGAATGGCGGCCACCTTGGAGGCGCAGGCGGATATCTCGTTTTCCCGGATAGCCTGGGTTACGTCCTCCCCGTTCAGGAACATATGCTGGAGACCATCTTTACCGTAGCCCATGGTGATGGTCAGCCCCGGAAGCATCGCCTCCACGTTGGCCGCGTCCGACGGGTCAATCCCCCGGCGGCGGGCAGCCAGCCCCACTGTACGGTAAATGGCCCCAGTGTCCACATAGAAGAACCCAAGCTCCTGAGCCAGCCGCTTGGCAAGGGTGGATTTTCCAGCCCCGGAGGGGCCGTCAATGGCAATGCTTTGGTGATTCATGGCGATACACCCTTCCTTATATCATACAATTTACCCGCTCCGCCGCAGCAACCCCGGCGGCATAGCCGGTAGACCAGGCAATCTGGAGGTTGAAGCCGCCGGTATAGGCGTCCACATCCAGCAGCTCCCCGGCAAAAAACAGGCCCTTTGCCTTCTTGGACTCCATGGTCCTGGGGTCAACTTCACCCACAGCCACGCCGCCAGAGGTAACCACCGCCTCCTCCACCGGACGGGGACCAGCCAGTGGGATCGTAAAATTCTTCAAAGCATCCAAGAGCCGGCGCCGCTGCTCCCTCCGGATATCGTGGACCTTAGTCTCTCCGGTCACACCGGTGCGTTCCACCAGCACCGGAATCATGCTTCGGGGAACAAGTCCCCCCAAGGCGTTGGCATAATCCTGGTTGGCCCGCTCCTCGAAATCCCGAAGAAGGCGGGCGTCAAGCCTTTGCTCGTCCAAGGCAGGTTTCATATCAATATGGGCGGTATAGCGGTGCCTGGAAAAATCCATGTGAGCGGAAGCGGACAGCACCAGCGGCCCGGACAGCCCAAAATGGGTAAACAGCAACTCCCCCTGCTCCCGGTATACGGTTTTCCCCTTTTCGTCCTTCACCCGTAAATCCACGTTTCGCAGCGATAGACCCTGGAGCTTGGCACAGCAGGAGGCGTCCGACTCCAGCGGCACCAACGAGCCGCGGATCGGCTTGATTGTATGGCCCACAGACCGGGCAAGGCCATAGCCGTCTCCCGTAGAACCTGTGCGAGGGTAGGAAGCTCCTCCGGTGGCAAGGACAAATGCCTTACAGTCTTTTAACCACCCACCGCTCTTCAGTTCTACGGCGGTGAGCTGCCCTTCCTGAGCATTGAGGCCGATGACCCGGTCCTGCCGAATCTCCACCCCCTGGCGGCGCAGCTCAAAAAACAGCGCGTCCACAATATCGGCGGCCTTATCGGAACAGGGAAACACCCGGTTCCCCCGCTCCGTTTTCAGCCTCACTCCCAAGTCCTCAAAAAACGCCATGGTATCCGCCGGGCTGAACTGATAAAAAGCGCTGTAAAGGAATTTTCCATTACGGGGAACAGACGCCAACAACTCCTGCCGGTCACAATTGTTGGTGACGTTGCAACGCCCCTTGCCCGTAATGTACAATTTGCGCCCCATCTTTTCATTGGGCTCTAGCAACAGTACAGCCGCTCCGGTCCGGGCTGCAGTGATGGCGGCCATCATGCCTGCCGCTCCGCCTCCGGCCACCACAACCCTACTTGTTCCCATACTCTACCTTTTCATACACCTGATACTCGTCCCAGATGCGCTCCAGCCGTTCAAAGGTGGCGGTGACCTCGGCGGACTTCTTCCGCCCCACCGCCACGATCAGCGCGTTGATGATGGACAGGGGCGCCACCAGGGAGTCGGCAAAGGAGACCATGTCGCTCTTGGCGAGCAGGCGGTAGCTGGCGGTGTCGTACAGCGGGGACATCTCGCTGTCGGTGATGGCGATTACCGTAGCGCCCTGATCTCTGGCAAACTCCATGGCCCTCACGGAACGAGTGGAGTACCGGGGGAAGCTGATACCGATGACCACGTCGCCTTCTCCCACCCGGAGCATCTGTTCAAACATATCGCTGGCCAAGCTGGCCTGTACTTGGCAGACATTGTCGAAAATTAGTTTAAAATAAAACGTGAGAAAATCAGCCAGCGCCGACGACGACCGCGCACCCAGGATATAGACGCGCCTGGCACCTACGATGGCGTTCACTGCGCCGTCAAAGTCATCCCGTTTCAGCTCGTTCAAGGTCATGCGCAGCTTTTCAATATCCGACTGTACCACCTTGTCCAGCACATCCTGAGAACCCAGCCGGTCGTAGGAAACCTCAATGCGCTGCACCGTGGTGAGCTTTCCCCGGATCATCTCCTGCATGGCCTTTTGCATGGCCGGGTAGCCGTCATAGCCCAACTCGGCGGCGAAGCGTACCACAGTGGACTCGCTGATCTTCACCGCCTGACCCAGCTTGGCCGCCGTCATAAAGGCGGCTTTGTCATAGTTGTCCAAGATATAGCGTCCAATCAGCTTCTGCCCCTTGGAAAATGTATCCATTCTGCTCTGAATCACAGTCAAAATATCACGACTCATGGCAATTCAACCCTACTCTCTTTCTGTCCTCCAAAAGCGCGTCCGAACGCGTCCAGCAGACAATATCATACCGTTTTGCCGGGGGAATTGCAAGAGGTTTTGAAAGATTTTCCGCTCAGTCCTGCAAATTCAGCAGCTCCGCCGCCGTCAGAGGCCGCCACTGGCCCGGCCTCAGCCCGCCCAGCCGAACTTCTCCCTCTCGAACCCGCAGGAGGCGCTTCACCTCCAGCCCTGCGGCGGCGCACATGCGGCGCACCTGTCGGTTCTTGCCCTGGTGAATCACCACAGTGAGGGTGTTCTCCTCCGTTCGCTCCACCCGGTCGGCGGTAAGTTCCTCCCCGTTTGACCACACAGGTCCCTCCAGAACGGGCAAAGCCCGCTCTATGTCGCCGCTGACCCACACCCGGTACTCCTTTTCCACCTCGTGGGCGGGGTGGGTCAGCCGGTGGGTGAGCCCGCCGTCGTCGGTGAGCAGCAGAAGCCCCTCCGAATCCATATCCAACCGTCCCACCGGCCATACCCGGACGGGGCAGTCCACCACCAGTTGCGCCACCGTTTTGCGTCCTTTCTCATCGGACAGAGTGGTAACATATCCCCGTGGCTTATTCAGCATGATGTAAGTATGCCCCTCGGGAGCGGACAGCGGCGCGCCGTCCACCTCCACCCGGTCCCGGCCTGGATCGGCTTTGTCCCCCAGCCGGGCCGTCCGGCCGTTGACGGTCACCCGTCCGGCCAGAATGTACTCCTCCGCCCGGCGGCGGGAGCACACCCCCGCCGCCGACAGCAGCTTTTGCAGCCGTTCCTCCACTGCCGCCTCTCCCTTCTCAAAAGGTCATGCCCCTTCACGCAGGCCCGCCCAAAGCCGTTCCCAAAAACCCAACGGCCTCCGCACGTCCAGCTCCACCCCGTTCTGGGCCACCAGCGAAACCCGGGCGACGATCTCGCCGTTTTTCTTCCATACCGCCTCGCCTATGGGCTCCCCAGCTTGAAAGGGCGCACAAATCGGGCCGGCGAGCTCCACAGCCATAGTCAGCTCTTCCGCCTTGGTCAGCGGATAGCCTATTTCTTCAGCCGTTACCGCCGGCATCGTGGGAACCAGGCTGCCCACCACCGCCACGGAACCGAACGTTTCCCCTTCTCTACACAGCACCTGCCGGGGGTAGGTCTTGAAACCGTAATCCAGCAACTTCATATGGTCATTCCAGTCGTCTCCGTCGTTAAGCGTGACGCAGATCAGGGTCTGTCCGCCCTGGGCAGCGGCAGATACCAGCGTGCGCCCTGCCTTCTCCGTAAACCCGGTTTTCATCCCCACACAGCCCTCATAGCGAGTGAGCAGCTTGTTGTGGTTGACAAAGGTCCGGGTGCCGATGGTGATGGACCGGGTGGCGCAAATCTCCGCCACTGTCTCGTTTTTGAGGCATGCCTGGGCCGCCAGGGCCATATCGTAGGCGGTGGAATAGTGATTATCGTCGTTGAGCCCGCTGGGGTTAGCAAAAGAGCTGTCCTTCATCCCCAGCTCCGCTGCCCGCAGGTTCATCAGGGCCACGAATTCCGCCTCACTCCCCGCCGTATGGCAGGCGATGGCCATGGCGGCGTCGTTGCCCGACTGGAGCAGCAGGCCGTACAGCAGCCCCCGCAGGGTAATCTCCTCCCCAGCCTTGAGGTAGATGGAGGAGCCCTCGCTCCCCAGCCATTCCCCCTTGACGCGCACCACCTCGTCCAAATCCTCTGCCTGCTCCACCGCCACCAGCGCGGTCATCAGCTTGGTGATACTGGCAATGAGCCGGGGTTGGTGGATGTTCTGCTCATAGAGTACCCGGCCACTCTCCGCATCCATGAGGATAGCGCAGGAAGCATTGGTGCCCACGGCGTAGGCGGGCGGGCACGCCAAGGTCAGCGCCGTCAGCACAGCCAGCCCAGCCGTCAATTTTCTCACAAAAGGTCACTCCCATCCGAATGCTCAGATGGGAGTAGTATGACCTTATTGGTCGGGATTATCCCCGGCGGTCTTCTTGTCAATATAGCCGGTGACCTTCTCAAACATCTCAGGCACCAGGTCCACCACCCGGCTGACGGTGTCCCCCGGTGGGGGAGCCACGGGCAGCAGCCGGACGGAGCCATCCTTTACCACCAGGAAGGCTACGGGAATCACATTGACACCAGCTCCCGCGCCGCCGCCGAAGTTCTTGGCCACATTCTGGGTCTTGCCGAAGTCGGAGCCGCCGGTGGCAAAGCCAAAGGACAACCGGGACACCGGAATCAGCGTCACCCCGTCCTGGGTGGTAATGGGCTGGCCCACCACCGTATTGGCGTCCACCATCTCTCTGATTTTGTTCATGGTGGTCTGGAGCACTTCGTTGATGGGATGGTTGTTTTCACTCATGACTCACAATGCCTCCTGTCTTTTGACCGCGGATCTCCCGCTTTTGATCCATGTGAACAGCGCCTTTACGCCGTAATGCAACCCCAATGTCACGATCTGGCCCACAGTCAAGGTAACCGCCGCCTGGACCTCCACCGTCGGCTGCGTCGCGCCGTAATCCATATCGATTTGGAACGAATGACGTATCACCCTAAAATTATGGTCAAAAATCGGCCAAAGCATACCCAAAACCGCGTTCGCCCGTCCATAGCCCAGAGCAATCGCCGCAGGGTCGCCGCCGCCCCAAGTCAGCTCCAGCTCCAAATCGTCGATGCGGATTTTTCGTTTCAGCGACCCGCAGGCCTCCGCCGCCACCGGCAGCAGCTTCATCAGCCGGGACAGGGTGTCAGGCGATGCCTCCGGCTTTGGTTTTTCCGTCTCAGATTCCGCCTCTTTGGGCGGTTCCTTTTCTTTTTTGGGCTTCTTTTTTGGTTTTTTTTCTTTTTGGGGTTTCATCGGCAGAAGCCGTATCCGAAACGGCCCCGCAAGTGCGGTGACAAACAGCCCCGCCTGTCCGTAGCGTACCCTGCCCCCGATCCGGATCAGAGAGATCAGCCACAGGACAGCCGCTACGACCAAAAGGACCTTGAAAAAAGTCATTGGCCCTCCTCCCCGGTTGTTCCCGCCCCGGGCTCTTCCTCCTGTTCCGTCTCTGCCTCCCGGAGGCGGCGCAGGGCGGACTCCATCTCCATAGTGAGCTGGATGTCCTCCTGGCTGGCAGAGGCCAAATCAGGCAGGTCGTCCAATGACGCCAGCCCGAAAGACCGTAGGAAATTCTTTGTTGTCCGAAACTGCATGGGCCGCCCCGGCACCGCCAAACGGCCCGCCTCTCGGATGAGCTCACGCTCCAGCAGTAGGCCCACGGTGTACGAGCTGTCCACCCCGCGAATCTGCTCGATATAGGCCCGCGTCACAGGCTGGAAATAGGCGACAATGGCCAGCACCTCCAGCGCGGGTTGGGACAGTTTGGCGGGCTTGCGGTTCTCCAGCGCCTTGCGGATATACGCCGCCTGCTCCGGCGCGGAGCACATCTGCCAACTGTTTTCCATCCGCACCAGCCGGATGCCCCGCCGTTCATAGCTGTAGGCGTCCGCGATACGCTGGCAAACACTGTCCACCGTCTCCCGGTCCTGACCCAGGGTCAGGCACAGGCGCTCCACGCTCATAGGGTCACCGGCGGCAAAAAGGATACCCTCGATGGCGCTCTCCAGCTCTTTTAATTCCATGCGGGTATCCTCCTCCCGTTGTTGTCACGCTGCTCACAACGGCTACGCGCTTCTCCTTGTCGCGCTACGCCTGTTTGCAACGCGCGGCTTCGCGCTTCTTTTAATAACTCTCCACCGTCACATCCACATCCTCAGGCGCGTCGTCTACCGTGCTGGTGACGGTGCAGTCCTCCGCCGTCCCCGCAAGATGAATGCGGTTGGCCTTGCACAGCTCCAAAATCGCCAGAAAGGTGGCCACCACCTCGGACCGACTGCGGCTGGTTTTAAACAGTGCCCGGAACCGGGCTACGCCGAATTGGATGAGCCTGTCCAAAATGGACCGGGCCTTGTCCGCCACCGGGTAGGGCTCCCGGCCCACAATTCCCTCAAATGCCGTCACAGACGGCGGTAGCTTGTTGTCCGTCCGGGCCAATACCGACCAGATGGCGGTGACAATGTCCGCCTTATCGTGTACATAGCTGTAGGCCGTCTCCGCCTTCACCGGCTCTGGCTGTTTGGGGAGGTAATCCCGGCCGAATTCGTAGCGCCCGCCCAGCTCCTCCGTCACGTCTTTGATCTTCACGTAGGTTTCCTGACTCTTGTGCTCCTCCAGGGCGGCCATCAGCTCTTCCATCTCGCTCACGGCCACCTCATCGTCGATGGACAGCAGCATCCGGGTCTTGATGTACACCAGATGGGCGGCCATGGTGACGAACTCGCTGGCCACCTCCAGATTCAGCTCCTCCCGCTGGGCCATCCAGGCCAGGTACTGGTCCAGCAGCTCGGAAATCTGAATATCTCGAATCTCAATCTTATTTTTGCTCAGCAGATGGAGGATCAGGTCCAGGGGGCCGTCGAAGTCCTCCATATCCTCCTGTCTGGCTTTCACCACCTTGTCCAGGTGGTAGATGGGGGCTTCCATGGCTCCCCTCCCTTCCATAATAGGGATATTATAGCAAATTTTTTATCTGAAAACAAGGGCAGCCGAAAGAAACCACATAAATATATTTCCAAACATCGCAGCCACACAATGATAAACAGTCCAACGGTTAAATTTCAGGATTTTAACAGTTAAACTATCATTGAGACCCGTAGCTTCTTCCATGATATACGGGTCCCAGCCGGCTCCTTTTCCAATATAGTTTGTGCGCGAAAGAACATACGGGTTTTTTTTCTCGCAAGGGAAGTTGCTTGATTGGACAAAATCCCGCCCCAAATCACGACGATCGCGATATGAACAGGCAGCAATATGACCGCATGTTTATAAAACACTATCGTCAAAACAATAAGAAGCTTTTGGAACCCCAAACACATCTGCTGCTTCTGAAACAGACCTTTTATCTGTTCTCGCAACGCATTTTCATCCAAAAGGGGACCTCCTTACCTCACCCATTCAGCCTTTCCAGCGCGGCCTTGGCAGCCATCTGCTCCGCTTCCTTCTTGGTCCTGCCCGCACCTGTTCCAATGACCTCGCCGTCCACCGACGCCTCCATCTCAAAGCTGCGGCAATGATCCGGGCCGCTCTCCCGCACCAGGCGGTAACTCACAGCCGCCCCTGGCCTGCGCTGGACCAACTCCTGGAGCGCGGTCTTGTAGTCCCGGTCTGCCGCCTTTTCCTGCTCTTTGTCTAGGATCAGCGCCCGGATGATGGGCCGCACCGCCCCCATTCCCCCGTCCAGATAGACGGCGGCCAGCATAGCCTCGGTGGCGTCCGCCAAAATGGAAGGCCTGGAGCGCCCTCCTCCCGCGTCTTCCCCGCGGCCCAATCGGAGATAGCGGCCCAGGCCCAGGCTCCTGGCCACCTCGTGAAGGCTCCCCTCGCACACCAGCGCCGCACGGGTCCGGGTCAGTTCCCCCTCCGGCATGTCCGGGTGCTTGCGGAACAGGTAGTCCGCCACCACCACCCCCAACACCGAATCGCCCAGAAACTCCAGCCGCTCGTTGCTGGTCAACCCGGCGCCCCGGTGCTCGTTGGCGTAAGAGCTGTGGGTCATGGCGTGCTCCAGCAGCCCCCGGTCCCGGAAGCGGTAGCCCAGTTTTTCTTCCAATTCGTTCATAGACATCCTCCGCCATGGAAAAAGCCCCGCGCTTTGGCGGGACTTTTTCGTCGTTCAACACATAAACTCAGAGATCCAGATGCTCCTGCATGTACTTGTGCAGGTCCCCGACCGTGACGATGGACTCGATCTCGTCGCTGTCCATCTCCTCCATGCCGAACTCATCCTCCAACGCCATGGACAGGTCCATCAAATCCACGGAATCCGCGCCCAGGTCGTCCACAAAGGCAGTATCGGCGGTTATGGTCTCGGGCTCTACACCGAATTGCTCGGCGATCAGTTTACAAAGTTTCTCAAACATCTTGTAGCAGCTCCTTTATGTTGCGTTAATCAAGAACATAATAGGTGCTTTGCCGTCGGCTGTCAATAGTATTTTTGACAATTTTTTTGTCGCCTCAGCTTTCTCCGTCTCCGGTCATGACAGAACGGGCGGGCAGGCGCATGTATTCCACGTTTTCCGTGATATCCTCAATCATGCCGGAGCGCTTGAACTCCAGCGCCTGGCGAATGGCGTTCTTCATCGCGTAGCCGTTGGAAGAGCCATGGGCCTTAATAACCGGCTTGGAGATGCCCACTAGCGCGGTGCCCCCCACCTCGTTGGAATCCAGCAGCTTTTTGAAGTCCCGCAGTTCGCCCTTCATCAGAAGGGCGGCGAGCTTGGTCTTCAAGCCCTTCATAAACATCTTCTTCATCTCACGGCTGAGGAACAGCCCAGCGCCCTCTACTGCCTTGAGGAAAATATTGCCGGAGTAGCCGTCCGCTACGATCACGTCCACAGCGCCCTCCACCGCCTCCCGGGCCTCCACGTTGCCCACGAAGTTGATGCGCCCCTCTTCCTTGGCCTTTTGTAGCAGCTTGTACGCCTCCCGCTGGAGGTCAGTGCCCTTGGAGGGCTCTGTGCCGATGTTCAGCAGCCCCACCTTGGGCTCGGGACGGCCCAGTACCCGTTCCGCGTAGTAGCTACCCATGAAGGCGAACTGGAGCAGGAATTCCGGCGTACCCTCGGCGGTGGCCCCGCAGTCCACCAGCACAGCCCCGCCGCCGCCTGTGGGCACTACGGGGGCCATAGCCGCCCGGCGGACGCCTTTGATCCGCTTCACCAGCAGTGTCGCGCCCGACAGCAGCGCCCCCGTGGACCCGGCGGAAACAAAGGCGTCCCCCTCCCCGCTCTTGAGCATGTTCAGCCCCACGGTGAGAGATGAGTCCTTCTTCTCCTTGAACGCGGTGGCGGGATTGTCGCACATCTCCACCACCTGATCGGCATGGGTAATGGACAGCCCCTGGGGCAACTCGCCCACCCCCTCCTCCTTGAGGGCTTCCAGGACGTCCTCCCCCCGACCCACCAGGACCACCTCTACCCCGTACTCCTTGATCGCCTGCAAGGCGCCCTGCACCGGAGCCAGAGGGGCGTTGTCGCCGCCCATGGCGTCTACAATAATGCGCATAGTTCGGCCTCCTTTTATAATCTCTCTTTCAACGCGTCCACCAGTGCCAGCGAGCGCTGGGACAGCTCCGCGTTTTTGTTCCGCTTGCCTCTCACCTTATGGTCTAAGGTCGGCATGATCCCGAAATTGATATTCATGGGCTGAAAGTCGGCGACGCTCTCGTTGCTGACGTACTGGGCCAGCGCCCCGATGGCGGTCTCCCGGGGAAAGTCCATCGGCTCCTGGCCCCGCAGCCGGCGTGCCAGCTCCACCCCCGCCAGGAAACCGGAGGCGGTGGACTCCACATACCCCTCCACCCCAGTGATCTGTCCGGCGAAGCAAATCCGTTCGTTTCCCCGCACCCGGTAATAGCGGTCCAGCAACCGGGGCGAGTTCAAGTACGTATTGCGGTGCATGACCCCGTAGCGCACATATTCCGCGTTTTTCAGCGCCGGGATCATGGAAAACACCCGCTTTTGCTCCCCCCACTTCAAATGGGTCTGGAAGCCCACCAGGTTATAAAGCGTGCCTTGGGCATTATCCCGGCGGAGCTGCACCACGGCGTAGGGTTCCCGCCCGGTTTTCGGGTCAGGCAATCCCTTGGGCTTCAGCGGCCCGAAGGACAGCGTCTGCACCCCCCGCCGGGCCATGACCTCCACAGGCATACACCCCTCGAACACGCGCTTGTCATCAAAGCCGTGGACCTCCGCTTCTTTAGCGGCGCACAGCTCTTTCCAGAAAGCCAGATATTCTTCCTCGCTGAGGGCACAGTTGATATAGTCCGCCGTCCCCTTGTCGTAGCGGGAGGCAAACCAGGCGTGGTCCATGTCGATGCTCTCAAAGGTGACGATAGGGGCCGCCGCGTCGAAAAAGTTGAGGTAGCTGTCCTCTGGGAACAGCTCTGCGATAGCCTGGGACAGCGCGTCCGAGGTCAGTGGGCCGGAGGCCACCACCACCTCCCCATCGGGGATAGCAGCCACCTCCCCCTCCTCCACGGTAATGTTGGTGTGGCTGCGAATCGCATCAGTGACGGCAGCGGAGAAACCCTCCCGGTCCACGGCAAGAGCTCCGCCCGCCTCTACGCGGGTCTGGTCGGCGCAGCGCAGGATCAGCGACCCACACCGACGCAACTCCTCCTTCAGCAGTCCCACGGCGTTCTCCAACTGGTCTGAGCGCAAGGAGTTGGAGCACACTAGCTCAGCAAAGCCGGGACTATGGTGGGCAGGGGTCATTTTGTGGGGCTTCATCTCGGCCAGCGTGACGCAGAGCCCCCGCTGGGCGAGCTGCCAGGCGCACTCGCACCCGGCCAGCCCCGCGCCGATAACGGTTACATTCATGCTCAAGCTTCCCTCTCTCTATGGTTGGAACAACCAATTAAATAATCCAGTGAAACGTCAAAAAGTCGGTTCATTTAATCAAGCTGGGAAAGTCCGATATCGATTGGCTTTGGAGCTATACCGTCGACTCACTCCGCCGCCTTTTTTGCAGTCTTTTTCACCGTCGTTTTCTTGGTCGCGGCCGTCTTTTTCGCAGTGGTGGTCTTGGTGGTAGATGCAGTCTTTTTGGTGGTACTTTTCTTCACCGCAGTTTTCTTGGCCGCGGGCTTCTCCCCCGCCGCCTGGGCGCTCTCGCCCTCCGCTCCGTCCTCCGTCTTTTTCTTGTACCCGCCCCGCTTGTCCTCGGGCAGGAAGTTGGAGCAATCCGGATTGATGCAGAAGGGCCGCTTGAATCCCCGTCCGGACAGCTTGAACATGGTCCAGCCGCAGACAGGACAATTATCCTTCACCGGCACGTCCCAGGTCATGAAATCACACCGTTTTTCCTCCACCTTGCTGTTCAGGTACTCGCAGCAATAGTACGTGTACTGCTTGTTGTTCTTTTTGCTCACGCCGGTCCGCTTCACCAGCCGTCCGCCGCACTTGGGGCACTTCCCCGGCATCTCCACCACCAGCGGCTTGGTAAAGGTGCACTCCGGCCAGCCTGGGCAGGCCAAAAACCGCCCGAATCGGCCCATTTTTACCACCATTTTTTTGCCGCACAGGTCGCACACCTCATCCGACTCCTCGTCAGGCACCTTGATGCGCTCGCCATCCAGTTCGGATTCGGCCTTTTTCAGCTCTGCGTCAAAATCTGTATAGAACTCGCTGAGCACCTGCCTCCACTGGGCTTCACCGGCCTCCACCTTATCCAGGCGGCTCTCCATTTGGGCGGTGAAATCGGTATCCACAATGTCCGGGAATTTCTCCTTCATCAGCCCTGTGACCACCTCGCCCAGGGGCGTGGGTCGGAGGTATTTGCCTTCCTTTACCACATACTGCCGGTCGGTGATGGTAGAAATCGTAGGCGCGTAGGTGGACGGACGGCCCACCCCCTTCTCTTCCAGCGCCTTGATGAGGGTGGCCTCAGTAAACCGGGCCGGGGGCTGGGTAAAATGCTGCGCGGGGGCCAGACCGTTGAGCTTGAGGCACTCCCCTTCCTTTAAATCGGGCAGCGGAGACTGGGGAGCCTCCTCATCCTCATCCCGGCTTTCCTCATAAACCGCCGTAAAGCCACTAAACTTCACAGAGGAATGACTGGCCCGGAAACGGTACCCCGCGGCCTCCGTCTCAATGGTAACGCTATCGTACACCGCCCCCGCCATCTGGCAGGACAGGAATCGGCTCCAGATCAGTTTATAGAGGCGGTACTGGTCTGCGGTAAGGCTCTTTTTCAAATCCTCCGGGGTCAGGTTCACATCGGAGGGGCGAATAGCCTCATGGGCGTCCTGGGCGTTGCCCTTGGACTTGAACCGCCGGGTCTGCGCCGGGTAATACTGCTTACCGTATCTGGCCTCGATGAAGGTCTTGGCCGCCGCCAGCGCCTCCTCAGACAGTCGCAGAGAGTCGGTACGCATATAGGTGATAAGGCCCACGGTACCCACGCCCTCAATGTCCACGCCCTCGTAGAGCTGCTGGGCGATGGACATGGTGCGCCGGGGGATCATGTTCAGCTTGCGGGACGCCTCTTGCTGGAGGGTGGATGTGGTGAACGGAGGGGCGGGGTTGCGATTCTTGTCCTGCCGTTTCACACCAGTCACCGTAAAGGCAGATTCCTTCACGGCGTTTACAATGCTGTCCACCTGCTCTTTGCTATTCAGCTCCATCCGCTTTTCTTTCCCGTAGAAGTCCGCCTTGAACCCCCCCGGGTTGGGAGCGATACGGGACAAGTCTGCAGTAATGGACCAATACTCCTGCGGCGTAAATGCGCGGATTTCCTCCTCCCGCTCCACCGCCAGCCGGGTAGCCACGGACTGCACCCGTCCGGCGGACAGCCCCCGGTGGATTTTCTTCCACAACAGCGGCGAAAGCTGATAGCCCACGATGCGATCCAGCACACGCCGTGCCTGCTGCGCATCCACCAAATCCTGGTCGATATCCCTGGGGTTGGCAATGGACTCCTTGATCACCTTCTGGGTGATCTCGTTGAAGGTAACCCGGCAAGTCTTCTCCTTGGGTACGCCAAGCACACTCTGAAGGTGCCAGGAGATGGCCTCCCCTTCCCGGTCAGGGTCGGTAGCCAGATAAATTTTGTCGCTGGCCTTGGCGGATTTGCGCAGGTCCTTGATGACATCCGCCTTATCCTTGATGTTTTCATAGTCCGGCTCGAAGGTGCCCACATCCACGCCCAGCTTGCTCTTGGGCAGGTCTCGGATGTGGCCCATGGACGCCTTCACTTCAAAGCCAGGACCCAGATATTTTCCGATGGTTTTCGCCTTGGCTGGCGACTCCACGATGACCAAATTTGTGTTTGCCATGTTTCCTCAACTACTCCATTTTCAATTTGACGGCGGCCCGGAACCGTTTGCCGCTCTCCTCCGCCACATACCCCTGGATTTGGAGCAGGGTCATGGCGGACATCACCCGCCGGGCAGGGATCTGGGTACGCTCCACCAGATCGTCGGCCACCATCGCGCCTCCGTCCAAGGCCAGCAACAGCGCCCTCTGGTCATCGGTCAGCTTATCCTTGCAGTCCACCCAGCGGAGCACTGGCAGCCCGTCCTTTTTTTCTTGGGCGGGCTTTTCCTTTTCCTGCACAGGCTCCCGCCGCTCTGGAACCACTGCGGCGCCTTCCAGCCGCTGCGCCTCCGCTTCTCGGGAGGGAAATGCGTCCCATCCCAGCTTCAGCTTACCGGGGAACTGATCCACAAACTCGCATAGCACATCGTCCGCGTTCAGGATCAGCTTCGCCCCCTCCTGGATCAGGCGGTTGGTGCCCTCGCTCTCCGGCGCGCCCACCGGGCCAGGAACCGCAAATACCTCCCGTCCCTGTTCCGAGGCGTGGTTTACCGTCAGCAGCGTGCCGCCATAGCGACCGCTCTCCACGGCAATAACGCCCACGGACAGGCCGCTGATGATGCGGTTGCGGATGGGGAAGTTTGAGCCTTTTGTCTCCGTCCCAGGCGGGTACTCAGAGATTAGCACACCTACCGCCGCCACATCCTCATAGAGGTCTTTGTGGTACTTGGGGTAAACCACGTCAATGCCGCCGCCCAGCACTGACACCACCGGCCCGCCCATTTTCAGCGCGCCCCGTATAGAAGCGGCGTCGATGCCTTGGGCGATCCCAGACACAATCAGGGCCCCGTTTTGGGTGAGCTCGGCGGCCAATTTGGAGGCGACTTGGACGCCATAGGGCGTGGCGGCTCGTGTACCCACCATAGCGATGGCTACTTCCTCGTCAAAGGCAATCTGCTTCCCCTTCCAATACAGCACCATGGGTGGCTGGTGGATGGCCTTCAAGCGCTCCGGATAGGTGGCGTCCTGAAGGGTCAGCAGGTGGATGCCCAGCCGGTCGCAGTCTCCCAGCACTTCGTCGGCCTGGGACAGCGATTTATCCATCAGAGAGCGGATGGTGGCCTGGGACAGCCCGCCCACCTGGGCATAGGCCTCCTCGTCGGCGGCGTGGGCCTGCTCCGGCGTGCCGAAGCGCTCCAGCACCCGCACAGCGTTCTGTCCCGCCAGCCCTTTGCGCTGGGTGAGCCATATCCAATGCTTCAGATTAGACATAACGGACTCCCTCCCTGTTCCCCCTATTTTCCATCGTTCCGCGCCATCTCCCATAGCACCACGGAAGCGGCCACAGCGGCGTTCAGCGACTCGCAACGGGCACGCATGGGGATCTTAACCGTCTTTCCACACAGCTCCAGCGCCTGCCGGGACACGCCCCGTCCCTCGCTGCCGATAACCACCGCCGCCTGGTCAAACGAAACGTCACGGATATCCTCCGTATCCTCCCGTAACGCGGTAGCGTATAGCGGAATGCCTGCCCGGACCAGCTTTTCCGCCGCTGTTTCCAGCGTACTTTCATAGGCCGGAAGGCGGAACACCGCCCCCATCGTGGCCCGCACCGTCTTGGGGTTCCAGGGGTCGGCGCAGCCGTTGCACAGGATCAGCCCGTCCACCCCAAAGGCGTCGGCAGTCCGCCAGATGGCGCCCACATTGCCTGGGTCCCGGACGCCGTCCAGCACTAGATAACGTTCGCCTGTCAATTCCCCCGGCATGGCAAGAGCTTTCCCCTTACAGAGGAAAACAATACCTTGGGGGCTCTCCGTGTCCGCAATGGAGGCCAGCAGACTGTCCGCCACCTCCACCACCCGCACCAAGCCGGGCAACTCCGGCAGAGACACGCCGGTGGCGAAGATCACCGCCTCCAGCTCCGCCCCCCAGCGTAGCGCCTCGGTCAGCAGCTTGGGACCCTCGGCAGCAAACCTCCCCTCCTCCCGGCGGAAAGAGCGACGGCTGTTCAGCTTCCGCACACGGGTCAACAGAGGGTTGGCCCGGCTGGTGATGATTTCCCGCTCCATGGCGTTCCCTCCTGTTTCAATGCGCAAAAGCATACCGGCGGCCGCGCCGGTATGCTTTTTGAGTCTTAATCCAGCGGCTTCATCGTGGGGAATTGTTTCTCCACTCCGCATACCGTTACATAAGTTATCAAATCGTAACCATTCATACCAGTTTCCCTAACTTTCTCGGCATATTATTACTTAGCGTTACACAGTGTATTCCGTGATTTGTCGTAAAATTTGTCGTAAAACTCAGCTTATCTTAATTTTGCCCTCCAGGTTGGCAAACGATTCCATCTTCTTCTCTTTGGTGGCCTCGTTATACACGTCCATTGTAGTTTCAATATTCCGATGCCCCATGATTTCCTGGATAATCTTGATATTCGGCTCGTTCTCACAAAGCCTTGTGCAAAAAGTGTGTCGTAGGTTGTGAACGGAGAAATGCGGTAACTGCACCGCTCCAGTTTCTCCTGCCTCAATGTTATGGTCCCGGATGATGCGCCAGATGGCCCGATTAACTAGATGTGGAATGAGAACCTCCTGAAAACGATTTTGGAAGATAAAGCCGGAATAGCCATCTATCTCGGATCGTGTAAAGCCATGCTCCATTTGTTTCAACCTTTCGTCTAACAAGGCCCGCTTTACATCATCAAACATCGGAATAATGCGAATACCTGCTTTCGTCTTCGGGGTTGTGATGTGGATCTCCATATTCCCGGCTTCCGTGACTCGATGAATAAGATTGTGGTTTACATTAATAATTTTACCTTTGAAATCGCAGTCTTCCCACCGAAGACCAAGGCACTCGCCTATCCTCATTCCAGTACCAAGCAACACGGTAAACAAGTTAGACCAGTGGCGGTAAGTTGGAGACCGTGCCACAAAATCAACGAATGCCTCCTGCTCAGGAACTGTCAGTGCGTGACGCTTGGGCTTCTCCCAGTCATGGCTCTTCTTGATTTCAGCGATCACCCCATCGGTAGGGTTGATACGAATGTAACCGTCCTTGACCGCCACATTAAACACCGGATGCAAAATTGTCTGGATGATTTCGACGCTGTTTGGCTTAAATCCGTGTTTCAGAAGCTCGCCATAGAATTTCTTTATGTCGCTGTACCTGATACTGGCAATATCCCGCATTCCAATATTTTCTTTAATGTATTTTGTGTACATATATTTATAATTTGTTCGGGTAGATGCCTTGAGCTCATACTTGGTTGCGATATAGTCTTCCCAAAAATCATTGAGCGTCATCCTGGCAGCGGCAAATGAGTTGATACCATCTTGCGTATCACGGAGTACTTTTGCCTCCATATCCCT
>CAJTTS010000018.1 GCA_910579155.1 uncultured Oscillospiraceae bacterium
TCTACGCGCTCCGACCGGGGGTTGTCTTCGGTGAGCACGGCGTAGTCCGCCCAACGGGCGGCGGCGCGGGCCATGTCCCGGCGGCGCATTTTGGGGCGGTCGCCCCCCGCGCCAAACACGGCGATGATGCGGCGGGGGCGGTGAGCGGCCAGGGCGGAGAGGATGGCGTGGAAGCTGACGCCGTTGTGGGCGTAGTCGATGACCACGTCAAAGGGCGCGGGGACGCTCAGGCGCTGGGCCCGGCCTGGGACGCTGGTATGGGCCAGGCCCGCCCGGACCGCGCCGTCGTTGAGCCCCAGCGCACGGCTGAGGGCCACGGCGGCCAGGGCGTCGGCGGCGTTGAAGTCCCCCGGCAGGGGGATGTGATAGGGGGGCGCGCCGTCCACGGTGAGGCGGGTGGAGAGGGGGCGGTCCGGGTCGGGGGCAATGGCCAAGGCGCGGGCGTCCGCGCCCTCCCCGAAGCCGAAGGTGAAGACAGGCGTGCCGTCGGGGACCTGGGCGGCCATGGCGGGCCAGTTGGGGTCGTCGGCGTTGCCCACGGCCATGCGGCACTGGCGGAACAGAGCGGCCTTGCAGGCGCGGTATTCGTCGAAATCGGCGTGTTCCGCGCCGCCAATGTGGTCCGGGGAGAGGTTGAGGAACAGCGCTGCGGCGAAGACCAGCCCATGGACCCGGCTCAACTTCATGGCCTGGGAGGAGACCTCCATCACCACATGGGAACAGCCCGCGTCGGCCATCCGGCGCAGAGTGCGGTGAAGGGTGATGGGCTCGGGGGTGGTGTTGGGGCCGGCGGACAGCGGCTCCCGGCCGATGTACGCGCCCAGGGTGCCGATCATGCCGGTTTTGTACCCGGCGGCGGCGAGGATCTCCCGGAGCATGTGGGCGGTGGTGGTCTTGCCCTTGGTGCCGGTGGCGGCGATAAGGGTGAGGGCCTGCTCCGGGTGGCCGTAGAACTCCGCAGCCAACAGGGCCAGGGCGGCGCGGGGGTCGTCCACCGCTGCGCCGGGGACGCCTTCGGGCAGGGGCGGGCGGCACACTACGGCGGCGGCGCCGCGGGCCAAAGCGCCGGGGATGTGAGCGCGGCCGTCGGCGCGCGTGCCCTCCAGGGCGACGAAGAGCGCGCCGGGGACTACCTCCCGGGAGTCGCAGACGAGGGCGGTGACCGGCGGGTCCTGGGGGCACTCCGCCCCGGCGGCGGACAAAAGCTGGGACAGCATCATGGGGAAAACTCCTTTTCGGTTTTCTCCAATCTATGGTTTTGGACAGAAAAAGGTCCCTCCCGCATGGCGGAAGGGACCGGATTTTATTTTTTCTTCTTTTTCCCGGTGAAGAAGTCCTTCACCGGTGTGGCCGGGGCGGGCGAACCCTCGCCCATGGTTTCCGCGTAGGCCAGCAGGGCGCTCTTTTGCTGGCTGGTCAGGTTGGTGGGCACCTGCACCTGGACGGTGACATACTGGTCGCCGCGCCCCCGCCCGTTGATGCTGGGCGCGCCCTTTCCCCGCAGGCGGAATACGGTGCCCGGCTGGGTTCCGGCGGGCAGGTTGTATTTCACCTTGCCGTCGATGGTCTCAATCTCCAGCTCGGCGCCCAGCGCCGCCTGGGTGAAGGACACGGCCCGGTCCATGTAGAGGTCGTTCCCCTCCCGCTGGAACCGGGGGTCGGGGATGACGGCCACGTTGACCAGCAGGTCTCCGGCAGGCCCCCCGTTTTCGCCGCCGCTGCCCTGGCCCCGCATGGAGATGGTCTGACCGTCGTAAATGCCGGCGGGCACGCGCACCTTGATCTTCCTCTGACGGCGCACCTGGCCGTTGCCGCGGCAGTCGGGGCAGGGCTGGTGGATGATCTTGCCGGTGCCGTGGCACTTGGAGCAGGGCGCGGTGGTGGTAAAGGCGAAGCCGCCGCCGCCCCGCTGAATCCGCACCTGGCCGGAGCCCCGGCAGTCGGGACAGACCTCGGCGGTGGTGCCGGGGGCGCAGCCGGTGCCGCCGCAGGACTCGCAGTTCTCCATCCGGGGCACGTTCAGCTCCTTCTCGCAGCCGCTCATGGCTTCGGCGAAGGTGATGGTGATGCTGGCCCGGACGGAGGCCCCCTTCTTGGGCGCATTGGGGTTGGCCTGACGCTGTCCGCCAAAGCTGCCGAACCCGCCGCCGAAGAAGGACCCGAAGATGTCCCCCAGATCGATGTCGCCCATGTCGAACCCGCCGCCGAAGCCCCCCGCGCCGAAGCTGGGGTCCACTCCCGCGTGGCCGAACTGGTCGTACTTGGCCCGCTTCTCCTTGTCGGACAGGATGCCGTAGGCTTCGTTGACCTCTTTAAACTTGGCCTCTGCCTCGGCGTTACCCGGGTTCATGTCCGGATGGTACTGCTTGGCCAGCTTGCGGTAGGCTTTTTTTAATTCATCGTCGGACGCAGTCTTGCCTACGCCCAATACCTCATAGTAATCTCGCTTCTGATCCGCCAAATGGATTCACCTCTTTACGCGGGAAACGCGGGGCTGAGGGCCCCGCTGTTTCCCGTCAGGGTTTTACTTGTTATTGTCGTCATCGACAACTTCATAGTCGGCGTCTACCACGTTGTCGGCGCCGCCCTGGGGCTGCTGGTCGCCGCCGAAGCCCGCGCCGCCCATATCGGGGCCGGGACCGGCTTGATCGCCCGCCTGGGCGTACAGCTTCTCGCTGATGGCGTAGAAAGCCTTTTGCAGCTCCTCGGTGGCGTTCTTGATGGCCTGGGTGTCGTTGCCCTTCAGGGTCTCCTTCAGCTTCTCCAGGGGAGCCTGGACGCTGGCCTTGTCATGGGCGTCCAGCTTGCCGCCCATCTCCTCCAGGGCCTTCTCGGTCTGATAGACCATCTGGTCGGCCTGGTTGCGGGTGTCCACCTCTTCCTTGCGCTTGGCGTCCTCGGCGGCGAACTGCTCCGCCTCCCGGACGGCCCGGTCCACGTCCTCCTTGGACATGTTGGTGGAGGAGGTGATGGTGATGTGCTGCTCGGCGCCGGTGCCCAGGTCCTTGGCGGACACGTTGACGATGCCGTTGGCGTCGATGTCGAAGGTGACCTCAATCTGGGGGGTGCCCCGGCGGGCGGGGGCGATGCCGTCCAGGTGGAACTTGCCCAGGGTCTTGTTGTACTGGGCCATCTCGCGCTCGCCCTGGAGCACGTGGACCTCCACGGAGGTCTGGTTGTCGGCGGCGGTGGTGAACACCTGGCTGGCCCGTTTGGGGATGGTGGTGTTGCGCTCGATGAGCTTGGTCATCACGCCGCCCATGGTCTCGATGCCCAGGGACAGGGGGGTGACGTCCAGCAGCAGCAGGCCCTTGGTGTCGCCGGTGAACACGCCGCCCTGAAGGGCCGCGCCCATGGCCACGCACTCGTCGGGGTTGATGCCCTTGAAGCCCTCCTTGCCGGTGAGCTTCTTGACCATATCCTGTACGGCGGGGATGCGGCTGGAGCCGCCCACCATGAGGACCTTCTGGATGTCGTTGCCGGACAGGCCCGCGTCGCTCATGGCCTGGCGCACGGGACCGGCGGTGGCCTCCACCAGGTGGGAGGTAAGCTGGTCGAACTTGGCCCGGGACAGGGTCAGGTCCAGATGCTTGGGGCCGGTGGCGTCGGCGGTGATATAGGGCAGGTTGATGGAGGTGGTGGTGACGCCGGACAGCTCGATCTTGGCCTTTTCGGCGGCCTCCTTCAGGCGCTGCATGGCCACCTTGTCGCCGGTCAGGTCAATGCCCTCCGCCTTTTTGAACTCGGCGGCCATCCAGTCCATGACGCACTTGTCGAAGTCGTCGCCGCCCAGGCGGTTGTTGCCCGCGGTGGCCAGCACCTCGATGACGCCGTCGCCGACCTCAAGGACGGACACGTCGAAGGTGCCGCCGCCCAGGTCATAGACCATGATCTTCTGGTCGGATTCCTTGTCCACGCCGTAGGCCAGGGCCGCGGCGGTGGGTTCGTTGATGATGCGTTTGACCTCCATACCGGCGATCTTGCCCGCGTCCTTGGTGGCCTGGCGCTGGGCGTCGGTGAAGTAGGCGGGGACGGTGATGACCGCCTCGGTGACAGTCTGGCCCAGGTAGCTTTCGGCGTCGGCCTTCAGCTTCTGGAGGATCATGGCGCTGATCTCCTGGGGGGTGTAGTTCTTGCCGTCGATGGGCACCCGGTAGTCGGAGCCCATCTCACGCTTGATGGAGGCGATGGTGCGGTCAGGGTTGGTGATGGCCTGGCGCTTGGCCACCTGGCCCACCATGCGCTCGCCGTCCTTGGAGAAGGCTACCACGGACGGGGTGGTGCGGTTGCCCTCGGCGTTGGGGATGACGACGGCCTCGCCGCCCTCCATAACGGACACGCAACTGTTGGTAGTCCCCAGGTCAATACCGATAATCTTAGACATAGTTGATTTCCTCCTGTTATATGAAAGTGTATTTTAACAATGTGAAATTGGGGATGCATGGTTGTACCGCGAAGCGCCCAGGGGCAGCGGACAGGGTCCGAACGCAGGGCCGCCAGCTCCGGCGACCGGGCGCGTTCAGCTTCAAGCTTTGCATACGGGTAAAGAGGGGGCCGGCCCGAAGAGAGGGCCCTGTCCGCTGCCTCTGGTCTGCCAGCCTGCGCTTCTTAATTTGCGACCTTGACCATAGAGAACCGGATCACTTTATCTCCACAGATAAAGCCCTGTTGGAACACCTCCACGATGGTGTTCTCCCCGGCCTCCTCGTCGTCGCAGTGCATGACGGCGTTGTGCCGGTTGGGGTCAAAAACCTCACCCAGGGCGGGGATGACCTCCACGCCTAACGTGGTCAGCGCGTCCTGGAGGCCCTTCATGGTCATCTCCACGCCCTTCTTGTACGCTTCGTCGGCGGTTTGCTGCTTGAGAGCCCGCTCCAGGTTGTCGTACACGGGGAGGAAAGCCGCCACGGTCTGGGCCTTGGCCTCGGTCCAGGCGTTTTCCTTCTCCTTGGCGGTGCGCTTGCGGTAGTTGTCGTACTCCGCAGCCAGACGCAGGTATTTGTCCGCCGCCTCGGCCAGAAGCTGGCCTTGGTCCTTCTTGGGTTCCTTTTTGCCTTTCCCGAAGAATCCCTTTGTCTTGGATTCCGGCGCTTCCGAAGCCTCGGCGGCCTCGGGGGGGGCCGCAGTCTCGGCGGCCTCTTCAGCGACCTCCTGCTCGGGGGTGTCGGCGATCTCGTCCTGCACGTCCTCGGGGACGGGGTTTTCTTTCAACTTGTCGTTAGCCATTGGCGTCTATTCCTCCTTTTCCGGCGTACCGGGGGGCAGCTCGGGTTGTCCAAACAGCTTGGACAGTCCGTCCGCCACATAGGACAGCTTGGCGGCCACCTTGGCGTAGTCCATCCGGGTGGGTCCTACCACGCCGATAACCCCCTTCATGCCGTCCCCGATGTCGTAGCTTGCCAGCACCACGCTGGTGTCTTTCAGCTCCTCGGCCACATTCTCCGGGCCGATGAGGATTTTGGTGTCGTCCCCATCCAGCGCGGGCAGGGCCAGCGCCTGGGCCAGAGCCTTATCCTCGGACAGGTAACTCATCAGCGCCTGGGCTTTGCCCAGGTCCTGGTATTCGGGGTGGTCCAGGATGTGGCTGGCTCCGGCGGTGTACACCGCGCTGCTCTCCAGCTCGTCCAGCACCTCCATGGCGAAGGACACCACCAGGGAGATGAGCCCGTAGGAGCTGCCCGCCGCGTGCTCGGCCACCCGCATCAGCTCCGGGGTGAGCTGGTCCAGGGTTTTGCCCACGAACGCGGTGTTCAAAAGGGTGGTGAGCAATTGAAGCTGGGGTTCGCTCAGCTCGGCGGGCAGGCGGAACAGCTTGTTTTTCACCACGCTGCTGTCCGTCATCACCACCGCGATAAAGGAGGCGGAGTCCACCAGAATCAGATCGAACCGCTTGATGGTCAGCCGCCGGGCCCCCTCGGTGAGGGAAAACGCGGGGTAGTTGGTGAGCTGGGACACCATCCGTCCCGCCTGGTCGATAACCTTGTCCAGCTCCTGCATTTTCAGGTGCAGCGCGTCGTTGATCTGGCGGGTCTCCTCCAGGGACAAACGCTGTTCCTCCATCAGCTCGTTCACATACAGCCGGTAACCCTTGGGAGAGGGAACCCGTCCGGCGGAGGTGTGGGGCTGCTCCAGGTAACCCCGCTCCGTCAGGTCGGCCAGCTCGTTGCGGATGGTGGCGGAGGATACCTTCAACCCCGCCAGTTCCATCAGCGCCTTGGAGCCCACCGGCTCCGCCGTCTGGATATAGCTTTCCACCACGGCGCGCAAAATTTTCTTCTTTCGCTCGGACAGCTCCAAGGGACCGCCTCCTCTCCGGGGATTTAGCACTCGGCCTTTCTGAGTGCTAAAGTAAATGTACCACCACCCCCCAAAATTGTCAATAGTCCAGTTGTAAATTAAATGTGAATGTGAGGAAGTGCCAGGGAACGGACCGGTTTTCGCAGCACATTGCAGAGAGCGCTGACCGTCCGCCGTTGCCCGGTTTGGTGCAAGATGAAAAAAAGACTTCCTTTTCCGGGCTGTTCGTAGTACAATTACCATTAGTATCGGTATTTTTGCCCATCCCGTGAATTGGAACGCGTCCGGCGCGTGTATATGGAGGCCCGCAATGAGAAATGGATTGGCTTTGGCCGCGTCGGCGGCCCCGGAGGAAAGCGGCCCGCTGACCCTCCAGGGGGCGTGGGACGCGGCGGTATCCGGCGTGAGCTGGTTTTTCGGAAACCTGTCCCCCGCCTTTGCCTGGTTTATCCCGGCGCTGGCGGTGTGCATCGCCTTTTTCGTATATTACTGGTGGTGTCTGCGCCCCCGCCCCCGCAGCCTGGAGTGGATCGCCATGGCGGAGGAGCGCGCCCAGCGCGGCCGCATGACCCTCACCCTGCCCTGCCACCCCATGGAGCGGGGGGACGTGCTGCCCGTGCTGCTGCTGACGGCGGTATACGCCGCCACGGCGTTTTTCCAGTTGGGCAACCTGTCCGGCCCCGAGAGCGTGGCCAAGTTCCGGCAGGGGGACAGCGTGGAGTTTTTCTACGAGGAGCCGGTGACCCTGGACAAGGTGTCCTTTTTCACCTCCCTGGGCACGGGGAGCTATGCCCTGGAGTGGGAGGATGAAGGCGGAAACTGGCAGGGCGTCAAGCTGGACCAGAGCTATAACACCTTGTTCAAGTGGCGGCTGCTGGACCTGACGAAGGTGGACCGCGAGGGCGCGGAGAGCGAGACCCCGGTGGGTCCGGTCACCGCCTCCCGGTTCCGGCTCACCGCCGCCAGCGCCCCCCGGGAGGAGGGGTTATGGCTGGCGGAGCTGGCCCTTTGGAGCGGGCAGTCCGCCAAGGTCCCGGCCTATGAGGACGAGTCGGCCCGGCCCCTGTTTGACGAGCAGGAGCACTGGACCACCAAGTCCACCTATCTAAACTCGTCCTATTTTGACGAGATCTACCACCCCCGCACCGCCCTGGAGCACCTGAACGACGTCTATCCCTATGAGGTGTCCCACCCGCCCCTGGGCAAGCTGATCCTGTCCATCGGCATAGCCATCTTCGGCATGGCGCCCTTTGGGTGGCGGTTTATGGGGACGCTGTTTGGGGTATTGATGGTGCCGGTGCTGTACCTGTTTCTGAAAAACCTGTTTGGTAAAACTCCTGTGGCGGCGTGCGGCACGGCTCTGTTTACCTTCGACTTCATGCACCTGGTGCAGACCCGTATCGCCACCATCGACACCTACGGCGTGTTTTTCATCCTGGTGTCCTATTACTTCATGTACCGCTGGCTGGCGGTCCCCGCCGGGAAGAAGCTGCGGTACTACATTCTGCCCCTGTTCCTCAGCGGCCTGTTCTGGGGGATCGGCTGCGCGTCCAAGTGGACGGTGGTGTACGCCGGGGCTGGTTTGGCCCTGCTTTGGCTGCTGGGGATGGTCTTCAAGGCCGGGGATTGGCGGGAGGCGGAGGACCGGGCCCGACAGGCGGCGGCCCCGCCGGAGGTCCGCGAGGAGGTGACGGAGGCTGTATTTCAGGAGGCCCCGCTGCCTTGGGAGCGGCCCCGGGTACCCTCTTTCACCGTCCACGTGGTGGGAACCATTCTGCTATCCGTATTATTTTTTGTGTTGATTCCCGTTTGTATTTATACGGCGTCCTATTTCCCCTATGCCGTGGCCCGGGGGAATATGAGCGGCGCCCTGGGTTTGATCCGGCAGTCGGTTACCTGGCCCTTCACGCAGTTGCCGCAATACTTCAGCCAGATGGGCCGCGTCCTGGAGGACGGGACGAAACAGGGCTTTTTCGACGTGATCCCCAACAACAGCGGCCATCCGGTGGAGATTATGCTGCAAAACCAGCGCTTCATGTTCACCTACCACCAGGGGGTTCACACCCCTCATCCCTATGAATCGTATTGGTATCAGTGGATTTTCGACGGCCGGCCCATTCTGTACTACCGGGACCTGGAGGTGCCCGGCGTGAAGAGCCTGTTTGCCTCCTTTAATAACCCGCTGGTGTCCTGGATGGGGCTGCTGGCCTTTGTGGGGGTGGCCGTCCAGGCGGTGCGCCGCCGCTGCGGCAAGGGGCTGTTTATCCTCATCGCTATCCTGTCCCAGTTCGTGCCCTGGCTGCCCATCGGGCGCATCCTGTTCGCCTACCACTATTTCCCCACGGTCCTTTTCCTGTGCTTCGCCATCGCCTACCTGATGGACGACATGATGAGCCGCAAGCGGAAGGGGTATCGGTTGGCGGTGTACGGCTTCACGGGGTATGCCGTGGCGCTGTACGCAATTTTCTACCCAGAGCTCATCGGTATGTATGTGCCCACATGGTACGCCACCTATTTCTTGCGCTGGTTCCCGAGCTGGCCCTTGTAGACACAAGCTCCATATCGCTTGCTTCCGGCTTTGCCGAAAGCTCGCTCATTCCGCTGTGTCTACAATTCCAAATCGAACCCGCTCCGCTGGGCTTCGATTTGGGTTGAAAGGGCGCATTTTAGAGGTGATTTGATATGTATCTCTGCGATATCCACAGCCACACCAAGGTGTCCCATGACAGCCGCGCGGAGCTGTCCGATATGGCTCAAGCCGCCGTCCGCGCGGGTCTAAAGGAATTCTGCGTCACCGACCACTGTGACCTGGTGGGTCTGGAGGGCGAGCCGGCGACCTCCTTCGACTGGACCGCCGCCAAGGAGCAGTACCACGCGGTCAAGGGGGCGCGGGGCAACGAGCTCGCCCTCCGCCTGGGGATCGAGCTGGGTTCCGCCCCCGTTGACCCGGAGGCCGCCCGCGCCATCCTGGCCCAGGGCGGGGAAGAGCTGGATTTTGTGCTGGGCTCCCTCCACAACTGGATCGGCATGGAGGGGAACCGGGATTTGTACTTTTCCGACTACCACGACAATCCGGAGCTGAGCCGCCGGGCGGTGGAGAACATCCTGGACTACACCTGGACCCTGGTGACAGAGTGCGCCGACTGCTATGACAGCCTGGCCCACATCGTCTATCCCCTGCGGTATATCCACCGGGACGGGGTGGAGTTGTCCCTGGCGGACTACGAGGAGCGGGTGCGGGCCATCTTCACTGAGGTGGCGAAAACCGACCACGCCCTGGAGGTAAACGTGTGCCGGGGGAAGGAGCTGGATTGCTGGCCGCCGTTGCTGGACTGGTTCAGGGAGTGCGGCGGGCGTATGGTCACCGTGGGCGCGGACGCCCACCGGCCCGAGGACGTGGGCAAGGGCATTCCCCAGGCGTTGGGTCTGTTGAAGGCGGCGGGGTTCGACCGCGTGACCACCTATGAGCGCCGCCGCCCGGTGTTTCACAGTCTGTAAAAGGGTGGAACTCGACAACAAATAGTAAATTAAACCGCAATTACAACGGGAGGGATTTCCATGAAGATATCAATCGCCTGCGACCACGGCGCTTATGAGTTGAAAGAACGCCTCAAGGCCCACTTGGTAAAGCAGGGCCATGAGGTGGTGGACTGCGGCGCCAACAGCCTGGAGAGCTGCGATTACCCGGACTATGCCCGCCCCGCCGCCCAATTGGTGGCGGACGGGACCTGTGACCGGGGCGTGGTGCTTTGCACCACCGGCATCGGCATGTCCATGGTGGCCAACAAGGTCAAGGGAGTGCGGTGCGCCCTGTGCCACGAGCCGCTGTCCGCCGAGATGACCCGCCGCCACAACGACGCCAACATGTTGGCCATGGGGGCGGGGGTTACCGGCGGCAATCTGGCCGAACGCATTCTGGACGTGTTTTTGTCCACCGAATTTGAGGGCGGACGCCACCAGCGCCGGATCGGCAAGATGATGGAGGTGGAGCAATGAGCGCGCCCGTTGACCGGGAGAGGATGTGGGAGCGGTTTGACTATTGGTGCAAAAAGCTCCGCCTCACCCCCGGCTGGGATGTGAAGCTGGAATGGGTGGAAGACCCCGCGTGGCCCAAGACCGGCGATTTCAAAATCGACTGCACCGACCGCAAGGCGGTTTTGCTGCTTAACGCAGCCAACCCCAAGCAGGAGAATTTGGAGGAGGACATCGTCCACGAGCTGATGCACTTAAAAATGTACCCCCTGGACCAGGTGACGGAGGCCCTCATCACCAGCAATTTTGAGGAGGGCACTCCCGCCCGGAGCTTTGCCTACCGGCAGTTTTTTGAGTCGCTGGAAATAACGGTGGAGGAGCTGGCCAAGTGCTTCCTGCTGGAGTTCGGGGAGGACCGGGAGCTGTCCTTTGGCCGGTGCGCCCGGGAGAAATCCTTCAACGAGCTGTATGACGGGTTGAATAATCTGGAGTGAACGAAGCCCTGCTTTTTCTTGGAAAAGAAAAAGCAGGGCTTACAAAAAGCTTCACGCGTTTTTCTGTTTTTGCCGTTGCCTCAGATCACCTGGCGCTCCTTCCACTTGCCCCGGAGGAACCGAATCAAAAATACAACGCCTCGGACCACCCAGTCGCAGAACATGGCCAGCCATACGCCAAGCAACCTCAGCCCCAAGCCCCAGGCGGAACCCAGCAGATAGCTCAGGCCGATCCGGCAGATCCACATGGACAGCAGAGAAACCATCATGGTAAACTTGGCGTCGCCTGCGGCCCGGAGCGCGTTTGGCATGGTAAAGGACATAGGCCAGAAAAATATGGTGAATACCGCGCACCAGCGGAGCACTTGGATTGAAATAGCGGCAGTGGCGGGAGTCAGGTTAAACAGGGGCACCAGGACCGGCGCCACCAGGAACAGACACAGGCAGGACGCACCCATGGTCAGATAGGCCACCTTCATCAATTTCCTGGTATAGCCCACCGCCTGGTCGTGGTCCCGGGCTCCCATACACCGGCCAACCACCGTCACCATGCTGAGGCCCACCGCCTGCCCAGGGACATTGATGAGGCTGGCAATGGAATTACAGATGGCGTTAGCCGCCACCGCAGAGCCCATCACGGCCAGATCTACCCCGATGTCGAAGGAGGTGACCAGCCGCAATACCAGCAGCTTTCCAATTTGAAACATGCCGTTCTCAATTCCGGCGGGTATTCCGATGCGCAGGATGAACCGGATGATCCGCCATTGCAGATTGGGGCGGAACAGGTCTTCTATATACACCTGGAGGGTGGGGCGGGTTATCATCACGCCGATGATCGCCGCCGCCACGATCCGGGAGGCCAGGGTGCCGATACCGGCCCCGGCGGCGCCCATATGGAAGCCGTAGATCAGAACGGCGTTGACCACGATGTTGACGACGTTGACGATCAGGGAGTTGGTCATGGACACCTTGCTGTTGCCCATAGCCCGGAAGAGGGCGGCGCCGGCATTGTAGACGGCGATAAAGGGGTAGGCGGCCGCTGTCAGCAGGAAATAGATCAGGGCCGAGTCCATGACATCCTGCGAAATATCGCCAAAAAGTATCCTTAGGATGTGTCCTCGGAAGAGGAGCGCTACCCCGGTGAGGAACAGGGCGGCCAGCAGGGCGACATACAGAAGCTGCTTGGCGGCAGATCGGGCGTTTTCCGGCTCGCGCCGGCCCAGATACTGGGCCACCACCACCGCGCCGCCGGTGGACAGGGCGGAAAAAATATTGATAATCAGGATATTGATGTTGTCCACCAGGGACACGCCGGAGACGACCGCTTCTCCGGCGGCGGTGACCATCATGGTGTCGGCCATGCCCACCGTCATCAGCAGCAGTTGCTCGACGACCAGGGGAATGATAAGCCGGGTCAGGTCCTGGGTGGAGAAAATAGGCTTTGAAGCCTGCGCTGTGGATTCCATGGAGACACCTCTAACTCAGCGTGACCGCGCAATCCGGCAAAAACGCGCGGGGCCGCTTGCTTTTCAGTGACCATTCTAGCACGCTCTTTTCCCGATTGATAGCGTGCTTTCTCACAAAAAATCAGTTGATTAGGGGGAGATGGCTGGCCGTTCATACAACCGCGAGAGATCACGCAATGGAAGCGTGTCCCGTTTGATTCACACCTTTTTGAGATACTGGGCGCTGGTTTTCAGCATCAGCCGCTTGGCGCCCACGCCGTCAAAGGCGATTTCCAGCAGCACGTCGCCGCCCATCTTCTGGGCGGACAGCACCATGCCCCGCCCGAAGGCCTTGTGCTCCAGCATGTCCCCCTTTTGGTATTCCGGCAGGGCCGGGGAGGGCGCGGGCGATACCGCGGACTGGAACGCGGGCCGGGAGGCGGGCTTTTGGGGACGAGCGGGGGTGTAGGCGGGCCGCCGCTCCCCGGCGCCGTAGGCAGAGCGGTAGGGCTCCCGGTAAGTGGATACCTGGGGCCGCTGGTCGAACTCGTCCCAATCGTCTCCCGTGGGGGTGGGGTCCAGGTAGGAGCGGCCCGACTGCTCCAACAGCTCCCCCGGAATCTCCCCGGCGAACCGGGAGGGGCGGTTATTGCTGGTGCGGCCGAACAGCATCCGCTGGCCCGCGCAGGTGAGGTACAGGCGTTCCTTGGCCCGGGTCAGGGCCACGTAGCACAGCCGCCGCTCCTCCTCCATCTCCTCCGCCTCGCCGATGGCCCGGATGCCGGGGAAGATCCCCTCCTCCATGCCCACCACGAACACGGTGGGGAACTCCAGCCCCTTGGCGGAGTGCATGGTCATCATCACCACCGCGTCCTCGTCGGGGTCGTGGCTGTCCAGGTCGGTGTACAGGGCGATCTCATCCAGAAAACCCGCCAGGGTGGGCTGTTCCGAGCCGTTTTCCATGTAACCCTTGATGGAGGTCAGCAGCTCCCGCACGTTCTCCAGCCGGGTGCGGCTCTCGATATCGTTTTTGGCCTGGAGCATGGCGGCGTAGCCGGTGCGGGCCACGACCTCCTCATAGAAGTTCTCCAGATCCATGGTTTGGGACAGGGCGGTGAGGTCGTCGATCAGCTTCACGAACTCCCCCAGCTTCTTGTTGGTTTTTTGCAGCTCGGGATAGGCGTTGGCGTTGGAGATCACATCCCAGACGGACAGCCCCTCCCTGGCGGCAATGCCCCGGGCCTTTTCCACGGTGGCGCCGCCGATGCCCCGTGGCGGGTTGTTGATGATGCGGGTCAGGCGCAAATCGTCGGCGTGGTTGTGGACGGCGCACAGGTAGGCCAGCATGTCCTTGACCTCGGCGCGGTCAAAGAACCGGGTGCCGCCGATGACCCGGTAGGGGATGCCGCTGCGCTTGAAGGCCACCTCCAACTGGTTGGACTGGGCGTTCATGCGGTAAAGGACGGCGTGGGTGTTCCACTTGATTCCCTCGTGGTAGTCCGTCATCAGCTTGTCCGCCACGAAGCGGGCCTCGTCATTCTCGTTCATGGCGGTGTAGAGGGCCACCTTGTCCCCCTGGCTTCCCGCCGTCCACAGCTCCTTGCCCTTGCGGCCCTGGTTGTGGCGGATGACGGCGTTGGCCGCGTCCAGAATGTTTTTGGTGGAGCGGTAGTTCTGCTCCAGGCGGATGGTGCGGCAGCCTTTGTACTGGTCCTCAAAGGACAGGATATTCTCAATGGTGGCCCCCCGGAAGCGGTAGATGGACTGGTCGTCGTCGCCCACCACGCAGATGTTCTCCCGGCCTCCGGCCAGCAGGGAGGCCAGCAGATATTGCAGGTTGTTGGTGTCCTGGTATTCGTCGATCAATACGTAGCGGAATTTTCGCTGATAATATGTCAAAACGTCATCGTCCTGCTGGAGCAGCCGGACCGTGTGGAGGATGATGTCGTCAAAGTCCAGCGCCCCGGCCTCCCACAGGCGCTTTTCGTAGGCGGCGTACAGCTTGGCGATCTTTTGCAGGCGATAGTCGCCGGACTGGTCGCACTCCTCGGTGAAGTCCCGGGCCAACTGGAGCTTGTCCTTGGCGCGGGAGATGGTCCCCAGCACGGAGCGGGCGGGGAACTGCTTGTCGTCGAAGTTCAGCTCCTTGAGGCAGTCCTTCATCACCCGCAGGGAGTCGTCGGTGTCGTAAATGGTGAAGGAGGAGGGGAAGCCCAGCTTCTCAATGTCCCGGCGCAGGATGCGCACGCAGGCGGAGTGGAAGGTGGACGCCCACACGTCCCGGGCGGGGGAGCCCAGCATCTTTTCCAGGCGGTCCTTCAGCTCCCCGGCGGCCTTGTTGGTGAAGGTGATGGCGATGATGGTCCAGGGCGCGGCGGGTTCCAGAGCGCACAGGCGGTCGGCCTGGAGGCGGCCTTCTTTCGTGGGATGCTCCGCGTACCGGGCCAAAAAGTCCAAATCGTCCTCGGTTACCCACTCGGGCGCCTCCAAGCTGTCCGACCCCCGGCCATAGCGGATCAGGTTTGCCACCCGGTGGATGAGCACCGTAGTTTTTCCTGACCCCGCTCCCGCCAGCAGCAGCAGCGGGCCTTCGGTGGACAGCACCGCCTTGCGCTGTTCGGGGTTGAGATTTTGGTAGTTTTGGCCGATGACCTCCCGGCGGAGGCGGCAGAATTCCAGCTCCTGCTGCTGTGTCAGCATGATATCATTCTCCTTTTGTCAAGTGGGCCTATTATACCAGACCCCGCCCAAAAAGTACAGGGACATTCTATTGTAAAAAGGATGGCGGCGTGATAGGATAGGGAAAAACGGGAGAGGTGAGGGCTTTGATCCGATATGCCGGCCGGGATGATTTCGAGGTGCTGTGCGCGCACGACCGCCACGTCGGCAAAAGCGAATTAAAACGCTGCATTGACGCCCAACGGGTGTTGGTTATGGCCGGGTCCGGCGCTTTTATGGGATGGCTTCGGTTCGGCTTGTTCTGGAACGAGATTCCCTTCCTCAATATGCTGTACGTTTTACAGGAATACAGGGGACAGGGCTTTGGGACCCGGCTCATACGCCATTGGGAGGCGGAAATGGCAAGGCGCGGCGATAAGCGGGTTTTGACCTCCACCTTGTCCAATGAGCGGGGACAGCTCTTTTTCCGGCAAAACGGATATACGGACTGCGGGTGTTTGCTGTTGCCCGACGAGCCTCTTGAGATTATTTTGCCGAAAAACCTGCCGTAGACGGCAGAAAGGAGCGCCGGGAGTTCTCGCCCCGGCGCTCCTCGCTTTGTGGTTGTCACGCCCCGCCTGTTCGCGCCGCGCGGCTTCAATGCGGCTCCAGGCGGCCCCGGTGTCACGCTGCGAAGCGGCCAGGTTCTCGCCTTCGGCTCGGTCGGCGATGGGCGTTTGCCACCGGCAAACATCGCCGCTCGGTCGCTTCCGCTGCGGCTCAGGCAAAACCAGCCCCCCGCTGTGCGGGGGCTGGGCTTTTGCCTTCGCTCCACTCCAAGCTCCCTCGCTGCCCGCTTCTCCGCGATTCTAAGTAATATCCTGTTCCAGCAGGCTCCGAAGCTGTTGGCTCCGGTGCTGGCAGCCCTCGATAAGCGCCGCGTACAGCGCCAGCAGATCGGGGTCCTCCCAGTCGTCGGAGGTCAGGCGGTAGGCGTTCTCCTGCCGCTGCTCTGCCTGGTGGCGGGTGCGCAGCGCCCCCCAATAGGACGGGATGGCCGGCGTACCCAGCAGCTCGGAGGGCCAGTACCGCAGCCCGGTCAGCAAAAAGTACGCCGCCGACAGCTTTCGGGCCTCTCTGTGCTGTTCCGCCGCCATGCCGTTCAGTGTTCGCGCGTCCGTTCCCCGGGTCCGGCGGGCCAGGTGGCGGTAGAACTGCCAGCCCTCCAGCGTGTCCATTACGTGCCGGCGCAGGCGGGCCGTGCGGTCGTCGGCGGGCTGGGGCTCCTCCCACGGCCGGGGCAGGTCGTTCCCCCGGTCCGGGCCGTTCTGCTCGGGCAGGCCCTCCGTCCCGGCGCACTCGCCGCAGGGGTCTTCCTGGGCGGGCGGCTCCGGGGCGGGAGCTTCCTCGGCGGGTTGCCAGCCGGACTGGACATTCTGGATGGAAGGCTCCGCCTCCATGGGCGGTTCCCCCGCCCCTTCGGACCCCGCCGCTTCCATGGGTGGCTCCGGCTCCTGGGACGGGCACTCCTGCCCCTCAGAGGGCTGGGGTGCGGTAGGCTGGTCCGCTGTGTCCTGATGACCGCACTCCGGGGACGTTCCGCTCCCCTGTTCACGGATCAGCGCCTCCAGGCAGTCGCAGGGCAGATCGCCCTCCCAGCCGCCGGGGATGCCGGGCTGGATGGGGCTGTTGGCCTGGTCCCGGCCCTCCATCACCCGCTGCCATACCCGGCGGAATACCTCCTGATCCTTTACCGAGCATGGGATGATATCTTCCATGTTCACACCTCCTTTGCCTCACATTCTATGAGGCAGGGGAGGTTTTTGCCAATCTACCGGTGGAGCAGCTCCTCAAAGGAGCGGATGTACCGGCGGCACACCGATTTCAGCTCCTCCTGGCGGGCGGCGTAGTAGGCGTCGTACACCCCCACCGCCTCCATCCCTGCTTTCATGGCGGTGGCGCAGTTGTCCGGGCTGTCGTCGAAGAGGACGCATTCCTCCGGCGGCGCGCCCAGTAGCTCGCTCAGCCGCACAAAGCACCGGGGGTCCCGTTTTTCCAAGCCGATCTCCTCGGCGTATACGATATGCGCAAAAAGCTCCCGCAGGCCGAACCGCTCCAGCGCCGCCTCGCACAGGGCGGGGCGGCAGGCGGTGAACATGGCCATGGGGCGGCCCTCCGCCTTGCACTGGGCGAGAAATTCCGCCGCCCCCGGTTTCAGCGGGGCCAGCTCCCGGTAATGGCGCTGGGCCAGGCTGTCCCACTCCGCCATGATGTCTTCCGGAGCGTCTGGCAGGCGGTAATATTCCTTGGTGAACCGGGCCGCGATGGGGTAGATGGAGCGGGACACCACCTGCTCGTACTCCGGGGTGTTCGCCAGCCCCCGGCGGGCCAGGAATTCCCGGTCTACCTCCGCCCACAGGCCGTTGGTGTCGGTGATGGTGCCGTCCAGGTCGAATATGTACATCCAATCAGCTCCTTATCTCATCCCAGAATACCAGACACGGCCCGCCGTGGCAAGCCCTTCCGGTATTTTTCTACCATGCGTTGACTTGTCCCGGTTTTGCGGATAAAATAGAGGGAGCTTTTTTGAGAGGGGGCGGCGGTATGCGGAAGCTGGCATGGTTTTCGGCCGGGTTCGCCGCCGCCTGCCTGTGGGCGTGCCATGGGGATATGGGGGCTGTGCCGCTGGGAGCAGCCGCCGTTCTGCTGGGGCTGATGCTGGCGGTGTGGCTGCGCGTGCGGCTCCGGGAGAACGAGCGCCCCATCCTCCTGCGCCGCCCGAAGGAGAAGGGCCCGCTGTCCCGCCACACGCTCTACCGGATCTCCCGGCGGGGCGTGGCCCTGTGCCTGGGCGGACTGCTGGCCCTGGGGTGGGCAAACGCCTATTTCGCCCTGTTCCGAGCCCCGGCGGAGGAGCGGGTGGGGGACGGGGTGAGCCTGTCCGGCGAGGTGTCCTCCTACCCCGCGCCCACCTCCATCGGCGGGTATTCCGTGACCGTCCGCCTGGACGGCGGCTTTTTTGCCCCGGACGCGCTGGTGTACGGCCCGGCGGACTGGGGCGGGCTAAAGCCCGGCGACCGGGTGTCCTGCACGGCCCGGGTGACACCGTCTGCCCGCGTCTACGGTGACGAGACCACGTACTATACCGCCAAGGGTGTGTATTTGCTGGCCTACTGCAACGACGCGCCGGAAATCACCCCGGCTGAACGTATTCCGTTCCGGTGCTGGCCCGCTTTGTATGCCCAAAAGCTCCGTGAGGGGATTTACACCGCTTTCGACGACACCGCCGCCCCTATTGCCGCTGCCGTTGCCCTGGGGGACAAGTCCGGGTTGGACGGGCAACTCTACTCCGCCTTCAACCGGGCGGGGCTGATGCATGCGGCCGTGGTGTCCGGGCTGCACATCAGCACTCTGGTGGGCCTTGTGCTGGGCGTCACCGGCAGAAACCGGAAAATCGCCCTGGCCATGGTCCCCGCCCTGCTGTTCTTTGCGCTGATGGCGGGCGGCACGCCGTCAGCCTTCCGGGCGGTTATCATGCAGGGGGCGCTCCTGCTGGCTCCCGTCGCCCGCCGGGAGCAGGACCCGCCCTCCGCGCTGGGTGCGGCCCTGCTGATATTATTGATCCAAAACCCGTTTGCCGCGGCCAGTGTGGGGCTGCAACTGTCCTTTGCCTCGGTGGCGGGCATCCTGCTGGCGGCTGACCCGCTGTTCCGGTGGATGTATGGCCCATGGAAGAAAAAACGGCCCTCCGGGGACGAACGGCTCAAGCGTGCGCTATGGGAAGCGGGCCGGAAGGCGCTTACCGGCGTGTCCGCCTCGCTGGGAGCCATGCTGTTCACCGTGCCCCTTGTTGCGCTGTACTTCGGGCAGATCGTGCTTCTGGGGCCGCTGTCCGGCGTGCTGGCGCTGTGGGCGCTGAGCCTTTTAATGGTGTGCGCCCTGGCTTTGGGGACGTTGGCCATTGTCCTCCCCGGCCTCTCTGCACTGCTGGGGGTTGTGGCGGGTGTACTGGGCCACTATGCCCGGTGGGTGGCGCTGCTGCTGGGCCGGTTCCCCTTTGCCTCCCTGAGCACGGACAGCCGGTACTGTCTGATCTGGCTGGCGGCGGTGTATCTGGGCCTGCTGGCTGCGGCTTTGAGCCGGGAAAAGCTCCGGCGGCCCCGGCCCGCCGTGTGCGCGCTGGGTTTGCTGCTGTGCGTTGCCATCGGCTTCGGACGGCTGGAGGTGGAGACCGCCGACTTGACGGTTACCGCTTTGGATGTGGGGCAAGGCTCCTCCACGGCCCTGCTGTCGGTGGGCCGGGCGGTGCTGGTGGACTGCGGCGGAAGCGCCTCCCGCAGCGCCGGGGATACCGCCGCCGACTACTTTGCCGCCATGGGCCGCACCCGACTGGACCTGTTGGTGCTCACCCATTTCGACAGCGACCACGTCAACGGCGTGGAGCAGCTCTTTTACCGCATGAAGGTGGACCGGGTGGCCGTCCCCGGCGGGGGCGCGGACCCCGGGGCCGCTACGCGGGTCATGGAGCTGGCGGCGCGGGAGGGCGCGGAGGTCATTGTGGTGGACGAGACAAAGGAACTCTCCCTGGGGGATGCGGGCCTCACCCTGTTCCCGCCCCTGGGAGGCGGGACGTCCAACGAGTCCGGCCAGTTCATCCTCTGCTCCTATGGGGAGTTTGACGTGCTCATCACCGGGGATGCGGATTCCTTTGTGGAGAAAATGCTGGTGAAATATTGCCCGATCCCCGATATTGAGCTGCTGGTGGTGGGCCACCACGGCTCCAAAAACTCCACCTGCGAGGAGTTTCTCCAGGCCACCGCGCCCGAGCTGGCCGTCATCTCCGCCGGGGCCGGCAACTCCTATGGGCATCCGGCGGTCGAGACTCTGGACCGGCTGGAGGCCATGGGTTCACAGATCCACCGCACCGACCTGGAGGGCGCCGTCACGGTGTTCCTGCGGGACGGGAAGGTGGGCATTGATTAAACGGAATGGGGGAGCGCTATGCCGCCCAAGAAGAAAAAACCGGACAACGCCGCCCGGCTGGAGCTGAAACACGCCCTGAAAGAGGGCGGGCTCAAAAACCTCTACGTCTTTTGCGGCGAGGAGGCGTTTTTGCGGGACAGCTATCTGAGCAAGCTGAAGCAGACCGTCCTGCCCGGCGGGCTGGAGGACTTCAACCTCCACGCCGCCAAGGGGAAGGACTGCTCCGTCGACTGGATCGAGCAGGCGGTGGACTGCCTGCCCATGATGAGCGAACACACTCTGGTGCTGGTTACCGACTTCGACCTGTTCGCCCAGAAGGACAAGGACCGGGACCGGCTGATGGACATCCTGTCCGCCTTGCCGGACTACTGCACCCTGGTGTTCGTGTACGACCTGCTGGCCTGGAAGGCCCCCGGCCAGTCCAAGCTGGCCGGCCTGGTGAACCAGGTGGGGGCCATCGTCAACTTCCGGCGCCAGGAGGAAAAGACGCTGGTGAGCTGGATCTGCGGCCAGTTCCAGAAGGCGGGAAAGTCCATTGACACCATGGACGCCAGCTATCTGGTCTTTTTGTGCGGGGACCTGATGCACGACCTATCCTCCCAGATCGGCAAGATCGCCGCCTACGCCGACCATACCCGGGTTACCCGGGACGACATCGACGCGGTGGCCATCCCGCAGGTGGACGCGGTGGTGTTCAAGATGACCGACGCCCTGGCCCGGAAGGACTTTGACAAGGCCGCGTCGGTGCTGGCCGACCTGCTCCACAGCCAGGAGTCCCCGGTGATGGTCCTGTCCGTCATGGGCAAGTATTTCCGGCAGCTCTACACCGCCCGGCTTTTCCTGGACCAGAAGCGGCCCCGCTCCGAGTTCGCCGCGCTATGGAACATGAACGGCTACTATATGGAGCAGCAGGCGGACCGTTTGCTGGGGGCCGCCGGGCGCTTTTCCCTTCCCTGGTGCCGGTACGCCGTGCGCCGCTGCGCCGAGGCGGACGCGGCCGTGAAGTCCGCCCCGCGGGGCCAGGACGGGGACGTGCTCACGGCGCTGCTGGTGGAGCTGGCCTCAGGGCGGCGGGTGGCGGTATGAGCGCCCCGCTGCGCATCAGGGAGGCTGTTGTAGTGGAGGGCCGGTACGACAAATCCACCCTGGCCGGGGTAGTGGACACGGTGATCCTGGAGACGGCGGGCTTCGGCGTGTTTAAGGACGGGGAGCGGCTGGCCCTGCTGCGCCGGCTGGCCGCCACGCGGGGGCTGGTTGTCCTCACTGACTCGGACGGGGCGGGGTTCGTCATCCGGAACTTCCTCAAAGGGGCCATCCCCAAGGAGCAGGTAAAGCACGCCTATATCCCCGACGTGCAGGGCAAGGAGCGGCGCAAGCGCGCCCCCGGTAAGGAGGGCAAGCTGGGGGTGGAGGGGATGCCCCCGGAGGTTCTGAGGGACGCCATCCTCCGCTCCGGGGCCACGGTGCTGGACGGGGACGCCCCGGACCGCCCCCAGGGAGACCTGACCCCGGCGGACCTGTTCGCCCTGGGGCTGTCGGGGGCGCCGGACGCGGCGGAGCGGCGGGCGGCGCTGCTGAAACGGCTGGACCTGCCCGAGCACATGAGCGCCAAGGCCCTGCGGGCGGCGCTGAACGCGCTATATACGCCGGACGAGCTGGACAAGCTGCTGAGCGGGACGTATTTGGAATGAGAAAGGGAGGTTTTGATTGGTGATGCGTATTGTAATCGGCGTTTTCGCGCTCCTGTTCGGCGGGCTCCACTTCGCCGCAGGGCTTACCCAATTCAAATCCAAAGACCCCGCCGTTCGTGGCTTTGCCTCCGCCATGACCTGCGGCGGCATCTGCGCGGCATGTATGGCTGCGGCTCACCTGGCTGGGAGCAACCCAAATTGGATGGACGCGCTCGGTGTGGCCACGGGCTGCCTGCTGATTTGCGCCGCAGCCTACGCCAACGGGAGGCGGTCGGGGAGCTTCCATCCGTCCCACCACATCGTCCGGGGGGCCGTCGCCGTCCTGCTGGTGGCCGGGGTTCTGATCTGGTGATTGCCACGCTGATTGGATGCGTGCCTCGGTTTGCCTGTTCGCAACGCGTTTCCAGAGAAAAGCACAAGGGGCTCAATGCCCCTTGTGCTTTTCTCTGCTTTTTTCCTGCCGGAGGGCCGGCTTCCGCCCCGCTGTGCCTCCCGCGCAAACAGGGGGAGGTTTTTCACAAAGTTATGGAATGGCTCTTGCAATTCTGTCGTATATCGGGTAAAATTGACAATGGAAACATGAAAAGCGGCAGGCCGCGGGGTGTTGGCGCACCCCACGGCCCTGTGCGAGTGTGTACCCCACTCAACACAGCAATCTCAGATTGCACCACGGGGCCTATTATACCCTTTTTCCTGAAGCTTGGCAAGGCGGGAAAGGGAAGATAGGCTTTGTGTTCGCGCGGAATTCTCCAAAGCGGTGTTGAGGGAATTGAACTCAACACCGCTTTTTGTGTTTCCGGCGGCCGGTCGGGGCGGGCGCTTCGCACACCCGCCCCGGACGGTCAGCACGGGAAGCAGAAGGGAAGAACACATATATATTGAGCCGAAAAAGTACAGGGGACGGAGGGGTTAGTCGCTGCAATTTTAACATAGATTTTTGCCGCGGTTTGCGGTATGATAAATGAAATATACTTTGCCCTGGTAAAGAGGTGGTTCCGATCAAGCTGGATATCAGAGAGCCCTTGCGCTATTTGGGTGTGCGGGGGGAACCGGACCCGGCGCTGTCCGCCGAGCTGTCCGGCGTGGCGGACAAGCTCACCCGGGCGGTAACACCCCGGTACATTTACCGGGTATTTCCCGTGGAGCGGACGGCGGGCGGGACGGCGCTGACGGGGGCCGGACTGGTCCTCTCCGGGGAGCTGGCCCGCAATATGCTGGCGGACTGCGGCCGGGCCGCGCTGCTGATCTGCACCCTGGGGGCGGTGTTCGAGGCGCTGTTGCGCTCTGAGCAGGCCCGGAGCATGGCGCGGGCGGCTATGCTGGACGCCTGCGGCTCCGCCTGGGTGGAGGCGGGGTGCGACGCCGCCCAGGCGGAGATCGCCGGGCGCTTTCCGGGGGCGTATCTCACCGACCGGTTCAGCCCCGGTTACGGGGACCTGCCGCTGGCTGTGCAAAAGGAGATCTGCAACCTGCTGGACGCCCCCCGGCGGTTGGGGGTGCAGGTGACGGACAGCTTTTTGATGAACCCGTCCAAGTCGGTGACCGCCGTCGTCGGCCTGTCGGACCGGCCCCAGCCCGCCCGCATCCGGGGCTGCGGGTTCTGCAACCTGAGGGAGAACTGCCAATTCCGCAAGGAGGGGAAAACCTGTGGAGCTTGACTTTTTACACGGTGGCATCACCATTTTGGACGGGGCCATGGGCACCGTCTTGCAGCGGCGGGGCCTGCCCCCCGGGGGCAAGCCGGAGCTGCTCAACTTCACCGACCCGGACCTGCTGCGCTCCATCTATCGGGAATATATTGACGCAGGCAGTCAAATCGTTTGCGCCAACACCTTTGGGGCCAGCGCGCCCAAGCTGGCCGGTACGGGATACACGGTGGACGAGGTGGTGTCCGCCGCCGTCGCCATCGCCAAAGATGCCGCCGCCGGGACGGACGTGAAGGTGACGCTGGACATGGGCCCCCTGGGGGAGCTGCTGGAGCCTTTGGGCACCTTGCCCTTCGAGCGGGCCTACGAGTATTTCAAAGAGGTGGCTGTGGCAGGGGAAAAGGCCGGGGCGGACTTGGTGTCCATCGAGACCATGACCGACCTTTACGAGGCCAAGGCCGCCCTGCTGGCGGTGAAAGAGAACACCAAGCTGCCGGTTTTCGTCACCATGTCCTTTGAGCAGAGCGGACGCACCTTTACCGGCTGTACCATCCCTTCCATGGCCCGGACGCTGGAGGGCCTGGGCGCGGACGCCGTCGGGCTGAATTGCTCCCTGGGGCCGGATCTGCTGGCGCCCCTGCTGAAGGAGCTGTGCGAGAACACCCGCCTGCCCGTCATCGCCAAGCCAAACGCGGGCCTGCCCGACCCGGCCACGGGGGCCTACGGCATGGGCCCGGAGGAGTTCGTCCGGGCGCTGCTGCCCTGCGTGGACGCGGGCGTGACCATCGTGGGCGGCTGCTGCGGCACCTCGCCGGACTATATCCGCGCTCTGTCCAAGGCCCTGGAGGGCGGAACGCCTGCCCCAAGGGTGTACCGGTCCACAGGCTTTGTCTGTTCCGCCATGACGCCCTGCCGCCTGGACGGGGTGCGGGTCATTGGCGAGCGGGTCAATCCCACGGGCAAGAAGCGCTTCCAACAGGCGCTGCTGGAAAACGACCTGGACTACATTTTGGACGTGGCCGTCCAGCAGGAGGACGCGGGGGCGGACATCCTGGACGTGAACGTGGGGTTCCCCGGGGTGGACGAGGTGTCCATGCTCCCCCGGGTGGTGAAGAAGATTCAGAGCGCCGTCCCCCTTCCCCTGCAATTGGATTCCTCCAACCCGGCCGCCCTGGAGGCCGGATTGCGGGTGTACAACGGCAAGGCGGCGGTGAACTCGGTGAACGGCGAACGGGCGGTCCTGGACCGCGTGCTGCCCATCGTGAAGAAATACGGGGCCGGCGTGGTGGGCCTGTGCCTGGACGAGAAGGGCATCCCGCAGACCGCCGAGGGGCGGGTGGCCATTGCGCGCCGCATTCTGGACGCGGCGCGCAGCTACGGCATCCCGGCGGAGGACGTGTGGATCGACTGCCTGACCCTTACCGTGTCCGCCCAGCAGGAGCAGGCGCGGGAGACCTTAAAGGCGGTGCGCATAGTGCGGGAAGAGCTGGGCCTTCAGGTGGTTCTGGGCGTGTCCAATATCTCCTTCGGCCTGCCCAACCGGCCCCTGGTCACCCAGAATTTCCTGATCCAGGCCATGGCCGCGGGGCTGACCCTGCCCATCATCAACCCCAACCAGCGGGAGATGATGGACGCGGTGGCGGCGTTCAAGGTATTGAGCGGCGAGGACGCGGGCAGCCGGGACTACATTGCCCGGTTCGCGGGCGCGGCTTCCGCCCCCTCCGCGCCCACCGGGGCCGGCTCCTCCCTCACCCTGGAGGACGCCGTTGCCCGCGGACTGGAGGGCGACGCCGGGCGGCTGGCCAAGGCGGCGTTACAAACCCAGGATGAGCTGTCCCTGGTGGAGGGGCGGCTCATTCCAGCCCTGGACAGGGTGGGGGCGGACTACGAGGCGGGGCGGGCCTTCCTGCCCCAGCTTTTGAGCGCCGCCCAGGCGGCCCAGGCTGTATTTGAGGTCATCAAGACCTCCATCGCGGAAAAGGGCGGTACCCCGGTGAAGAAGGGTAAATTTGCCATCGCCACCGTGAAGGGTGACATCCACGACATCGGCAAGAACATCGTGCGCACGGTGATGGAAAACTACGGCTATGAGGCCATCGATTTGGGCCGGGACGTGCCGCCGGAGGTTATTCTGGAGACGGTGCGGGAGCAGAAAATCAGGCTGGTGGGCCTGTCCGCCCTGATGACCACCACCCTGCCTGCCATGGAGGAGGCCATCCGGCTGCTCAAAACGCTGCCCGATCCCCCGGTGGTCTGGGTGGGCGGCGCGGTGGTGACGGCGGAGTACGCCGCCCGGATGGGGGCGGATTACTACGCGAAAGACGCCCGCCAGTCGGTGGAAATTGCCCGGAAGGTGTTTGGAGCATAAACATTTGGGAAGAGCCGATTTCTGGAGAAGCTCCGACAGGGGGAAAATCCGCAGAACAGCGGCCTGGGGAGTGGTTTGGGCGGGCAGGGAACCGGGAGAAAACTGCTCTCGCGCTCGAACAAATCGAACAAAATGTAAATTTTTTGAGGCCAACTGGAAGTTGATGGAATGGGAAGAGCAAAAATTCACTATGCCGAGTATAAGAATGGGAAAATAAACAATATTTTGCGTTTTTTTGACCTGATTTGGAATGGAAAAATGCCCTTGCATTTCTAGAAATTTGTGGTACAATAAAGGCGTGCAAACAGGGAGTTTACTTATGTTGAACTATGCACTCGTTCAAATGTTCGATAAAGGCCTGGATGCAGAACGGACGTTTTGACGATGCTTGCTTACAATGGAGAGCCTGCTTTCCCCCGAAACCAGGCGCCGGTTTCCGGGTGCTGCCGCATAGAGACACGCTGCGTCCCTTTGGGGGCATACTCCAGCCGCGCCATGCGTGAGGCGGGCCGCCGGCTTGTTGCGGCCGGCCGCCAAAACTCCGGCGGGGACCCGGTTCAGACATCCCGGCCGTGGCATATGTTGGACTCGGGGGCGTTTTCTATCCCGCCCGCTGCGGCGCCGTGTGGGCGCGGACGACAGAGGAGGACCCAGCGCCATGACAAATAAAGAGCTACAAAAACTCGGCCGCCGGGAGCTTCTACAGCTTCTGCTGGAGCAGGCAAAGGAAGCGGACCGGCTGAGCAAGCTGCTCAAGGAGACCGACAAGGAGCTCAAGGAACTGGAGGAGGGCTATGAGCGCCTGCGGGAGCGCTTGGACCAGAAGGACGCCCAGATCCGGGAGCTGAAGGATACCATTCAGACGGAGCGGGACAAAAAAGAGGCGGACCTGGCCGAGGTGGGCAGCATCGCCGAGGCGGCGCTGAAGCTCAACGGCGTGTTCGACGCGGCGCAGCAGGCGGCGGAGCAGTATTTGCAGAGCGTGCGCGCCATGTACCCCCTGCCGCCGGGCGTGGAGCCGCCGCCCATGCCGGACCTGAGCCAGCTCCAGGCCCAGGCGTGGGCCAGAACCCAGGCTCAGCAGCCCCGGGGGTGGGCGCAACCCCAACAGCAGTCCTGGACGCCCGGCCAGCCCTGGGCGCAGCCCCAGGCCCAGGCGTGGACCCAGCCCCAGCCCCAACCTCAGGCGCAGACGTGGGCCTCTACGCCTCCGCCCGGTCCGGACCCGTACCAGTTCCCTTACGGGGAGCCCGTGGCGGGAGAGTATACCGGGGAAGAGGATTACCGGGCCCCGCGCCAGGGCAGCCGGAGCAGAACGCCCTTCGGGGGAAAGAAAGACGGCGGCAGGGGCAACCTGTTTTTCGGGTGGCAGCGCCGTTGAGAACAAGGCAACGCCATGAAAGGTGACCCTTATGAAGAAGGAAAAAGAAAAGGGAAAAAAGGGAAAGGAAGCGCCGCAGGCCAAGCCGCTGGAAATCCCCACCATTGAACAGCTTGAGGCGGAACTGGGCCGGGAGAAATACCGCTCGCGGTTCCGCCGGGTGATGCGCAATACGGTTTACGCGCTGGTTACCGTAGCCGCTGCCGCCGTGCTGGTGGCCACGCTGTGGATGCCGGTGCTCCAGATCAGCGGCAACTCCATGACCCCCACCCTGTCCGGCGGGGAAGTGGTGGTGTCCCTGAAAGGGTCCAGCTTCCAGCCCGGCGATATCGTGGCGTTCTATTATGACAACAAGATCCTGGTGAAGCGGGTAATCGCGGGACCGGGCGATTGGGTGGATATTGACGAACAGGGGACGGTTTACGTCAATGAGCAGGAGCTTTACGAGCCGTACCTGGTGGAAAAAGCCTTGGGCGACTGCAACATCGAATTGCCCTATCAGGTCCCTGAGTCCAAGATTTTTGTGATGGGCGACCACCGCAGCGTGTCGGTGGATTCCCGGAACACCAGTTTGGGCTGTGTGGCATACGACCAGGTGGTCGGCAAGCTGATCGTGCGCGTGTGGCCCATTGACGCGTTCGGCATGGTATAGGTTTCAGGCCGTGGAGACGGCCAAACGAGATAGATACCCTGGGAAAAGGAGGGTACGGAGCGATGGAAAAAAACTTGACCAGAGACGTCCAACGTCTTCTGGATTCCCGGCACCAGGATAAGCGCCGGGGCAAGGTGTTGCAATGCCTGGCGGTTCTGGTGGTGGTGGTAACCGTCTCCGCGCTGGCCATGCCCGCGCTTACGCTGTCCAACGAGGTTGTATGCGGGATGGAAGAGCATATCCACACCGAGGAATGTTGGAGCGAGGAGTGGATCACGCCCCAGCCGGCGCTGGCGTGCGAGGCTGGGCTGGCCGGGATGACGCTGATCCATACGCACAACGAATATTGCTACGACGCGGTGGGAAACCTGATCTGCACGCTTCCCGAGCTGGAGTTCCACGCCCACGGGGCGGAGTGCTACCAGGAGCGGCGGGAGCTGATCTGCCAGGAGCCCCAGAGCCTGGGCCACACCCACAACGCCTCCTGCTACGCCTACGACAAGGGCGGGGTAATCTGCGGCCTGGAAGAGGGCGGCGGCCACGCCCACACTGAGGAGTGCTACCCCCTGGAGCGGGTGGCGGAGCCCCAATGCGGTATGGAGGAGTCCGACGACGTGCTGGACGAGGCGGGCAACGCGATTCAGCCGGGGCACCATCATAGCGAGGCGTGCTACATGCAGCGGGTGTTCCAAAAGCTCAGGTCTGAGCACGAGGAAACCGAGGATGTGTTGGACGAGGAGGGCAACGTGGTCGCCCCGGGCCACCGCCACACCGCCGAGTGCTGGATGACCGAGGATGAACTGGTAGTCTGCGGCCAGAGGGAAGGCCAAGGCCATACTCACAGCAAGGACTGCTTCGAGTGGATTTCCCGCCTCGTCTGTTTGGAGGAGGAGTGTCCTGCGGGCCACGTCCACGATGACAATTGTTACAATATCACCCAGGTCCTGAGCTGCCAAAAGAAGGAAGTGACGGTCCACACCCACACGGAGGCCTGCTATGACGAGAACGGGACGCTGACCTGCGGCAAGCCCGAGATTGGAGAGCACCAGCACACCGCCGCCTGTCTGGCCACGGTGGTGGGCGAACCGGAACTGGTCCGGGTACTTGCCTGCGGCCAGGAGGAGCACACCCATAATGACACCTGCTATCTGGAGACCGGGACGGAGGAGCAGACGGTATACTACTGCGGCCATGAGGAGCACATCCACACTGCGGAGTGCTATTTTGAGTCCGGGGCGTTGAAGGACACCCAAGAGGAGCACATACACGACCTGATGTGCCTGGAGCCACGCCCGGAGGAGACCGGGGAGCCCGAGCCTTCGGAAGATCCGGCGGCTACGGAGGAACCGGGCGCTACGGAAGACCCTGGGGCCTCGGAGGATCCGGAGGAGTCCGAAGCCCCGGCCGAAGAGGAGAAGATCACGGGAATCACACTGGAAGATTATCCCTATACCTATGAGAGCGAAACGTTTACCGTGACCTATCACATCACCGGATACGCCTGGCTGACGGATGAGGAGATTCAGCCCGCCGCTGAACCGCTGGGAGCGCCGTATGTGGAGCCTGTTGTCTACGATGACGGCAACGGCCAGCGGGAGATCATGCTGGGCGATATTGAGGTGCCGCTCTCATTCAAACCCGTATTCCAGAGCATGGCGGCCTATCTGGATAGCGACCCGGACAGCAATCAGCCGCCAGAAGATGCGCAAAATGAAAATCTGGACAGCAACCAGCCGCCCATAACCGTGGGTGACGGCGCTTCGGGATCAGATACTGATCCCGAAGGGAGTGCTGTCATAGACAGCACTCCAATCCCAACTACCATCCCTGAATGGACCCTCACGCCGGAGACGGTTCCTGTGCCGGAGGAAACTCCGGAGCCTATGGTTGAACCGGCAGACGGCCCCGCCGCCGACCAGGTTGAGTTGGGGACGGTGGAGGTCCATGTGTCGGAAATCTTCTCCGGCGAGGAGTACGACGCCGTCGTGGAGCAGATGGAGAAAACCCTGGAAGAGGACATGGTGGTCCTCCCGTTGCAGGTTTTGCAGATGTCGCTCAGTGTGGATGGGCGGCTGCTGGACCTGTCGGAGTGCAAGGTTACCGCCACGGTGCAGCCCAACCGGGAAGTCAAGGAACTGGTGAGCGACGCGAACGTCAGCCCCGCGTCCGACAACGACTCCGGGGCCGGGGAAGAGGAGTTCTCCTTCTACGTCTTCACCGGGGAGAGCTCGGGAAGCGCCACCTTCTCCCTGGAGCCGGAAGCGGACACGGCGGAAAGCGAGATCGACAGCTTCACGGTGGAGCTGCACAGCATGGGCACCAAAGCGTCGATGGGGCGGGCCGTTACCTATAAGGTGAACCCCAGCTTCCTGGTGCAGTTTTACGCCAATCTGAATATTCCGGACCAGAGCGATAGCGGAACGCTGCCCTTCATTGATACCAGCGGCAAGACAATGCCGGTAAACGGGTCTATGAGTCCAAAGCTCACCTTCCTGAATCTGGGTGAGTCGGGGAATGTCGAGTTCAAGGATGTGCCGACGGAAATCTACAAGGAGGAGAAGCGGGAATTCAACCCCAAGCTGGGCGATGAGCTGAATGTGGATTACCTGAACAGCCTGAGAAATAACGAGCACTACGCGGTCAAGGAGCTGTGGGTGCTGAAGGCCGGGAAGGACCCCGCCAGCACGGATAAAGCGGATTGGGACGTCTACAGCTCCGGGGCTAACCTGGCGTTTACCAACAACCCGGACCGGGCCGGACAGACGAGCGAGGACGGCAAAACCTACATCGTCATTGACCAGGAGGTGAACGGCGAGCCCACCACGGTAATCCGGTTGGTGTACGATATCGTAAGGACGAACGAGTCTTTGCCTGCCACGTTCTATGACTACGACATCTCCAACGGGGAGAGAAATGGGAATTTAATAAAGACCGCGCACTACGGCATCAACACGTATCCGAAGGGGGCGGCTAACGGGCGGTTCGCATTTGGAAACTCAAACGCGGGAACGGACTTCGGAAACGATATTTGGAATGGCGCCCTGCTCAACAAGGCGAACGATGGAAATATATATATCAATGGCAATAAGGTGTCGAGCGGAACTTCCGCCACCTATGGGAGCCTGACCTTCGGATTGGTCCAGGGCCTGACGGGTGATTCTGGCGACGTTGTGTTCAGCAGCGGCATCACCGGCCCGTCCCTCGGCCTGTTCGGCGGCACGAGCGGGACAGGAAAGACGATCTATTCCGGACACGAGCTGAATTTTAATCGTGACGGCGACACCTATACCCTGTCCTCTGTCACGGGCACAAGTACCGGAAACTTGGCGACATTCCAGAGTATGCCTAAATGGGGAGGCGGAAAAATCTACTACAACAACTTCTGGCCCATGGATGGGAAAACCGGCATTGATCCCAAATTCGGCGGGGCGACGAAGTTGCAGAGTGCCGATGATAACTGGGGAAGAACCGGGGATATGCCCAACAGCGACGACGGAACGGACCACAACGCCTACTTCGGCATGCACTACAGCGTGAAGTTCAATGTGACGGCGGAATACGTGGGGCCTCTGGAGTACTACTTCTACGGCGACGACGACATGTGGGTGTTTCTGGACGGCGAGCTGGTGTGCGACATCGGCGGCGTTCACTCCTCCGTGGGCGAGTACGCCAACCTGTGGGACTACATTGAGATGGGCAAGACGGCCAAGGAGGCCAGGCTGGACCACGGCACCAGCTCCCACACCTTAGATATCTTCTACACCGAGCGCGGCGCGTCCGGCTCCACCTGCTGGATGCAGTTCACCCTGCCCGAGATCAGCAGGGTCTATAACTCGCCCTATTATCCCGATCTGGCGGGGCTGACCATCGAAAAGAAGGTGGAGGGCGCCAAGCCGGAGCTGGCGGAGGCGGAGTTCCCCTTTGAACTCCGGTTGGGCGGTATCGTTAACAAGTACGCTTTCAAGTTCCTAGACGCCGCCGGAAACGAGCTGGCGGATAAGGTCATGAAGGATAGCGGCGGAAACACGGTGACGGAGATCAGCTCCGGATCCTACCGCTTTACCTTGAAGGACGGTGAGCGGCTGGAGGTCATAGGACTGCCCATTGGGGCGGAGTACCAGGTGACGGAGCTGGCGGGCTTCACCGCAGGCGGCGAGGCGTATGCCAGCGACGGCATCAAGACCACGGTGGAGAGCACCAACCCCAATGACACCACAGGGAACCTGGTGGCCCAGGGCGTAATCACGGGGCAATTTGTAACGAACCCGGATACAGGCGAGGTGCAGGACAAGGTGCAAGCCGTAACGATCACCTATACCAACGCCTTCACCTACGTGCTGCCCTCCACCGGCGGGGCCGGGATGTATACGATGGCGGGGCTGCCGCTGACGGCGGCGCTGTTCTGCCTGGTGTATAAAAAGAAGTCCTGTGGAGAGGGGGCGAGGCCGTGAAAGACGTCTCCCCCGCTCCGCCCCCCGCAAACAAAATCAAGCGAGAGATTGAAAGGAGTTATAAACGATGAAACATTTGAAGAAGTTGGCCGGCGTCCTGCTGGCCCTGGTCATGGTGATGGCCCTGGGCGCGCCGGCGTTCGCCTCGGACGCACCCGCCGCGCCCGACGGCGATCCCTCCTCATGGGATGGCAAAAATCCTGTTGAGGTGAAGGGTACCATCACAGTGACCAACGCCGTGGAGGGCGCCACCTCCAAGCTGTACCGGATCTTCGACTTGGTGGAGTACAACCGGGATACCAACGCCTTCCTCTACAAGATCAACGAAAATTGGGGAGGCTTTTTCGCCGATCCCGCCACTGACGCCGCCTCCGGTCGGAACTATGTGGACATTGATGAGGACGGCTATGTGACCTGGAAGAACAACGCAGACGTCAAGGCGTTTGCGAAAGCCGCTCTGGACTGGGCCGATGCCAATGGTGTGAACCCGGTGGGCAGCAAGGTAGCCAACTCGGATAACGGCACGAATAAGGTGGAAGAGGAGGGCAAGCTCCCGACCTGGACCCTGACCTTTACTGACCTGCCTCTGGGCTACTACCTGTTGAACTCCTCCGACGGCGCTGTTTGCAGCCTGAACACCGCCGCGCCCAACGTGACCATTGAGAACAAAAACCCGCAGTCCGTCATTGAGAAAAAGCCGGTAGATACCAGCACCATGGTGGGCAAGGTTCTTGAGTTTAATACTGAGTTCAAGGCGTACCCCACCGGCATCCAATATAAAGTGACCGATACGATCCGGAAGGGCTTGTCCTTTAGTGATGAGCAGTTTAAGGCTATGACGATTACAGTGGGCGAAACTAAGTATGAGGGCACTGAGGCAATTATTGCGGCCGGGATTACAGTGACAAAGACTGATGCCGGTTTTGAGGTCAATTTCCCCAAGGAATATGTAGCCAACCTGCTTGAAGACGGTGTGGATATTGTCATTCACTATGAAATGACCGTGACCGCAGAGGGCGTTACGGTTGTTGAGAATGACGCGACCTTGAACTACGGCGAGGACTTTGAGGTGACGGACGACTCTAAGGCTGAGGTTCCCACCTACTGCTTCAATCTGGTGAAGCTGAACGGCAACAGCATGAAGCAGATCGAGGGCGCGAAGTTCAAGTTGTATGACAGTGAGACGGGCGCCGATCCCATCTGGCTGATTAAGGAGGATGGCACCGCGCATGAGGGCGATGACGCGCATGACTACCAGTACCGCGTGGCCACCCAGCAGGAAATTGATGATCAGGCCGAAGGCCTTACGGACACGATTGAGGCCGGCAATGTGGTGGTGGCTGGTCTGAAAGCGGGCACCTATTGGCTGGAGGAGACCGAGCCTCCCGCCGGCTATAACCCCATTGATGGCCGACAGAGTTTCACGATTGTAGATGCCGACCTCATGTCCAATGCCGCGAATGCAGATGGGACGTTCGATGCGGACACCGGCGTGAAGGTGCTCAACAAGACCGGCTCCCTGCTCCCCAGCACCGGCGGCATCGGCACCACGCTCTTCTACGTAGTGGGCGGCGTGCTGGTTCTGGGCGCGGTGGTCCTGCTGATTACCAAGCGCCGCACCAGCGTTGACGACGAGTAAACAATATTGTACAATTAAGACATAGCAAAGCATCCCGTGCTCCGCCGCGCCGCGGGAGTACCGCGGCGCGGCGGAGGAGATGAGACTGTATGAAGAAAAAACTGGGCAATATCCTGCTGGTGCTGATCCTGGCGGTGGGCGCGGCTATCATGCTCTACCCCACCTTCAGCGACTACTGGAACTCGTTCCACCAGTCCCGGGCCATCGCCGGATACTCCGACGCGGTGTCAAATCTGAACGCCGAGGAGTATGAGCGCATCTGGCAGGAGGCGGTCGCCTACAATCAAAACATGTCGGGCCGGAGCGGCCTGGTCCTCCTGACCAATTCGGAGATGGAGGAGTATGAACGCCAGTTGAACGTGGGCGGCAACGGCGTGATGGGGTACATTGAGATTGCCAAAATCAATGTGTCTCTGCCCATTTACCACGGCACCAGTGAAGCGGTGCTCCAGGTGGCCACGGGCCACATCGAAAGCAGCTCCCTGCCCGTAGGGGGCGCGTCCACCCATTGCATCATCTCAGGCCACCGGGGCCTGCCCTCCGCCAAGCTGTTCACCGACTTGGACCAGATGAGCGAAGGGGATATTTTCCAGCTCAAAATTCTGAACGAGACTCTGACCTATGAGGTAGACCAGATTCGTATCGTCCTGCCCAGCGAGCTGGATGAACTGGGCATCGTCCGGGATCAGGACTATTGCACGCTGGTCACCTGCACGCCCTACGGCATCAACAGCCACCGGCTTTTGATCCGGGGTAAGCGCATTGCCAATCCCCAGGCGGCGGCCCACGTCACTGCGGACGCGGTGCAGATCGACCCCGTACTGGTGGCGCCCGCGGCGGCGGCGCCCATGCTGCTGGCGCTGACGGTCTGGTTGATTGTCAACCCAGGCGCAAAAAAGAAGAAGAAAAAGGGCAAGAAGAGCAAGAAGCCCGACCATAACGACGAAAATCCCACCTGACGCGGACACGCGGGCAGATTTGAAGAAAGGCGGCGTCCCTGATGAAGTTAAAAAGAATTTTCCACCGAGCCGCAACTGGGGCGCTGTGCCTGATATTGTGCGTCTGCGCCCTGACGCAGACGGCGTTGGCCAAAACTCCGGAGCGGCCCATCCCAGACGGGTATTTCGGTACGAACCCCAAGACCTGTACTCTGACCCTGAATAATTATCCGCATCAGGGGATGACGGTGAAGCTGTACCGGATTGCCGATGTGAGCCAGGATGTGAAATTTACCGCCACAAAGAATTTTGAAAAGATACTGAAGGACTTGGACAACGGCAAATACCAGAATTTCAATATAAGCAGTCAGGCTGAATGGACGGCCTTGGCCAACGGGCTCGACAGTGTCTTGGCCGGGGTATCGCCGGTAAAGCCGACGAAGACCGGAACGACCGACAAAAACGGTTCGGTGAAATTTACCGGCCTCCAGCGGGGCCTTTACCTGATTGTTAACGACATTCATGTGACCACAAAGACGGTGAACGGCGTTACTGCGGAGTACCGGGTGGATTCCGCTCCAATGCTGGTCTGTCTGCCCAACTGGGTGGAGCAGAAGAATCCTGACGGAACAAGCGTTGAGGATTGGAGCAATAATGTAGAAATTGCGGTTAAAACGTCTGAGTATCTCAATGAAAAATTCCCATTGACGGTGATAAAGATTTGGCTGGCCGCCGATGGAAAGCCACTGACCAGCGGCGGGCATCCAAAGTGGATAGAAGTCGAGCTATATCAGGATAACCGTTTGTATGGTTCCCAAATATTGGACCAGAACAAGTGGAGCTGCACCTGGGAGGACCTGCCGCCAGGCCACAAGTATTGGATCAGAGAAATTATGCCGGACGGCACGGAGCAAAAGTATAATGTGGAGATTACCCAGGTAGGCGGAGGGGCCCTGAACGAGGATGGAGTTTTGGTTCAGGCGGTTACCATCAGGCTGGTGAATCGGGAGAAGCCCACAACGCCACCGCCGAATCCTCCCGGAACAAACCCACCGGGGACGAATCCTCCCGGAACAAACCCACCGGGGACGAATCCTCCCGGAACAAACCCGCCGGGGACAAATCCTCCCGGAACAAACCCGCCCACCCCCCCTGTGGAGATTGACGACCCGGATATCCCCTTGGGCAACCTGCCCTCCACAGATCCAAACGATCCCCCCGAGGAGATCGAGATCGACGACCCGGACATTCCTCTGGGCGATATTCCCCAGACAGGCCAGTTGTGGTGGCCGGTGCCCCTGATGGCCGTGGCGGGCCTGTTTCTGGTGCTGATCGGCCTTGTCCGGCGCAGAGGGGGCGAATACGATGAGGAATAAAAGGGGACTGATCTGTATTGCCATGGGGCTGGCGCTGATCCTGAGCGCGGCTGGTCTGGCAGGCTATAACGTAGTGGACGAACGCCACGCGGGAGAAAATGCGGAGCGGGCCTATGAGCAGCTCCTTGCCGAGGCTGTAGCCCCTGGAGAGACCCAGCTTCCGGAGTTTGTACTTCCCGCGTACCAGATCGACCCACGGGTGGAGATGCCGGAGATCGAGATCGACGGCCACAGCTATATCGGCTATATCAGCATTCCCTCTCTGGAGATCGACCTGCCGGTGATGAGCGAGCTGACCATGCCGAACATGAAGATCGCGCCCTGCCGGTATTACGGCTCAATCTACCTGAATAATATGGTGATCGGAGCCCACAACTACGTGCAGCATTTCGGACGACTCAGCAGCGTGGCCCTTGGCGACCTGGTGCGTTTTACCGACGTGCAGGGTAACGTATTCGACTATACCGTAGCCGATCTGGAGCAGCTAGACCCCGGTCAGACCCGGGAGCTGGTGCTGGCCAGTGACTACGACCTGACCCTGTTCACCTGTACCGTTAGCGGAATGCAGCGCTTTGCGGTGCGCTGCGTCCGGGTGGAGGATGGGCCGGTCTGAGGTCGGAACTGAAATTTAGACGTAACAATCCAGGGACGCAGTTTGGAGACTATGCTGGGTCTCTTTGCGGGAAAGGATGCCGCTATGAAGAAAAAAATGTTACTGGCGTTGGCATTGGCGGGCTGCTGTTTGCTGTCCGGCTGCGCAAAAACCTCCTCTGACGACGAAGTCTTCGGCTCGCATGGGGAAAACAACAATCTCCAGCAGACAGTGGATCACGTGGAGTCTTCCGCTCCGTCGAACGACGTCCAAGACGTGAGCGCGGCCCCCGAAACCGGGAACCCGGAGGACTCTGCCCCACCCGTGGAAAGCGCCCCGGACGCATCCCCCGAGGGGAGCGAGGCCGCTGATCCGTCTGCTGAGGGCACTACGGCTCCGGAGAGCAGCGCACCCGCTGTGAACTCTGCGGCCCCACAGACCTCGGCCCCCTCCTCCAACGAGGGCCGGCCGGTGTTTATCGACGAAGTGGTCATGGACGACCTGAACCTGGATGAGGAAATGGTGCCCATGTCCTCCGCTCCCGCCGCCCTGTCCACCATGCTGACGCCGGTGGCCTCCGGCACGGCGGTAAAGAGCGGCGGCGGCGCCGAGATCGACTACTCCAACACCAAGGACGGCTATGTGATGGCCCGTTTCGCGGCCAACAGCAGCCAACGCATCCGCGTGCAGGTGGTCGGCCCCACCACTACCTATACCTACGACCTGCCCACCGGCAGTTGGGTGACCTTCCCCCTGTCCGACGGCAACGGCTCCTATAAGACCAGCGTGCTCCAGAACACCACCGGGAAGAAGTACGCCGTGTTGGCCTCCGCCACCTTCCAGGTGACGCTGGCGGACGAGTTTGCCCCCTTCCTGCGGCCCAACCAGTACGTGAACTACGAGGGTGCGTCGGCCACCATCGCCATGGCGGCACAGTTGACCAACGGCGTGTCCCAGCCTCTGGACAAGGTAGGCAAGGTGTACAGCTACGTGGTGAACACCCTGAGCTATGACAAGAGCCGGGCCGCCGCTATCGCCAGCGGCCAGATCACCAGCTACCTGCCCGACCTGGACAGCGTGTTGGCGGAGAAAAAGGGCATCTGCTTTGACTACGCCGCGCTGATGACCGGCATGCTCCGCAGCCAAGGCGTGCCCTGCAAAATGGTGGTGGGCTGGGCCGGAACCCAGTACCACGCCTGGGTGAGCGTGTGGACCCAGGAGACCGGTTGGGTGGAGGGCGCCATTTACTTTGACGGCACCACCTGGCACCGGATGGACCCCACCTTTGCCTCTTCCGGCAACAACAGTTCCGAGATTTTGCAGTATATCGGCAACGGAAGCAACTACACGGTAAAATATCTGTACTGAGTTTGGGAGTGCCACATGAGCCGACAAATTTCCAACGATGATATTGCCAGCCTGTGCATGGAGCTGTCTTTGCTGCTCCATGCCGGGGTAAGCACTGGCGACGCCCTCTCCCTCCTGGCGGAGGAAGGGGTCTACCAAAATATGCTCAAAAAAATGGCGGAGCAGGTGGACAGCGGTTCAACGCTGTCCACCGCTCTGCGTGAAAGCGGCGCTTTCCCGATCTATGTCTGCGGGCTGGTGGAGGTGGGCGAGCGCACGGGCCGCACCGAGGAGGCGCTGGCCGCCCTGTCCCGGTACTACGAGGACCGGGTCCGGTTGACCCGCCGGGTGCGCTCCGCTTTGCTGTACCCCGCGGTGATGCTGGCGCTGATGCTGGTGGTCATCGGGGTACTGCTGGTGAAGGTGTTGCCCATCTTCGACGACGTGTATGCCTCCCTGGGCGGACGGCTTACCGGCGTGGCTGCGGGGCTGCTCACCCTGGGACGGTGGTTGGAACAGGCCATGCCTGTATTGTTTATTGTTCTGGCGGCGCTGGCGGTGCTGGTGCTGTTGTTTTCCGTGGCGCCTCCTATCCGGCGGGGGCTGGTGTCCTTCTGGCAGCGGAGCCACGGCGACAAGGGCGTGTCCCGAAAGTTGAACAACGCCAAGTTGGCTCAGGCGCTGGCCATGGGCATGGCCAGCGGACTGCCGGTGGACGAAGCGGTGGCGCTGTCCGCGGGGCTGATGGAGGGCGGCGCGAAAAAGCGCTGTGAGAGCTGCCAAAAGCGGCTGGAGGATGGCGAGGGCCTGGGGGACGCGCTGAAGCACAGCGGTCTGCTCCCCGCCCGGCAGAGCCGCCTGTTGGAGCTGGGCCAGCGCAGCGGCGCGGGGGATGCCTCCATGGAGAAGATCGCCCGGGATCTGAGCGAGGAGGGCGAGGCTGCCCTGGACGCGCTGGTCAGCCGGGTGGAGCCCGCCTTGGTGTTGGTTTGCTCGGCGCTGGTGGGGCTGATCCTGCTGTCCGTGATGCTGCCCCTGATGCACATCATGAGCGCCATCGGGTGAGCCTATGAGAAAGAAAAGGAACGGGTTTGCCGCGCTGTTGCGGGGGCTGTTGCTCCCGGTGGTGGCGGTGGTGGCGGTGCTGTGGTTCGCCACCGCTGTGGACAGCCTGAATACCGGCCGGTCCGAGGAGGACATGCGCCAACTGGAGGAGACGCTTCGCCGGGGGTGCGTGGCCTGTTTTGCTGCCGAGGGGGTCTATCCCCCCAGCGTGGACTATCTAAAAGAGCACTACGGCGTCCAGATTGACGAGGCGCGGTATACCGTGTGCTACTCCGCCTTCGCGGAGAACTTGATGCCGGACATCACCGTGCTGGAGAACGAGCCATGAAGCGGCAGGGGACGAGGCACCAGGTGGACAGCCTGTTGATGCTGCTGTTGTTCGGCGTGTTCGCCGTGTGCGTGCTGTCGGTGCTGCTGACGGGGGCCCGGGCCTACCGGGGATTGACCCAGCGGGACCAGGCGGCGTTCGACCGCCGGAGCTGCGTGCAGTATATCGCCACCCGGGTGCGCCAGGCGGATATCGAGGGCGGAGTTGCGGTGGAACCCTTCGGGGAGGTCACCGCCCTGGCCCTGACCAGCCAGGGATTCACCACCCGTGTGTACTGCTACGACGGCTGGCTGATGGAGCTGTACACCGCCCAGGATGCGGAGCTGGAGCCGGAGGCTGGGGAGCGGGTGATGGCGCTGGATAGCCTGGAACTTTCCCTGGAGGACGGGTTGCTCACCGCGCAGATCGGCGGTGGGGGCGGGACGGACACGCTGCACCTGTCCCTGCGCTCGGGAGAGGAGGGGGCGGAATGAAGAGCAAGGCCCCCCTGCTCCTGATGGAGCAGATGGTGATGCTGCTGGTGTTCGCTCTGGCGGCGGCGCTGTGTTTGCAGGCATTTGTGAAGTCGGACGGCCTGTCCCGGCGGAGCGAGGCCAGGGACCGGGCCATGACCCTGTGCCAGTCTGCGGCTGAGGCGATCCGGCAGTCAGGCGATGTTGAGACCGGGCTGACGCTGGCCTGTGGGACGGTCCCCAAACAGCGGGACGGCTTTGGGTTCTTCGTCAGCTACGATGAGAACTGGGAGGTCCTGGCCGATGAGGCCCGGTCCGGCAGCTATACGCTGCGAGCGATGGAGCTGGACAGCGATGTGGCGGGCCTGGGCAAGGCAAATGTGGAGGCCTTCCGGTGGAACGCTGGGACGATGGAGTCCATTTTTGTGATCGAGGTGGCCTGGCAGGAGGGCACGTTTGTGGAGGTGGACGATGGAACAGCGTAGCGCGCGGGAGCGGTTTTCCCCGCCGGCGGTGGGGGGCATTTCCCTGCTGGTGGTGTTCGCGGTTCTGTGCCTGACGGTGTTCGCCCTGCTGGCCCTGACCACCGTTCAGGCCGACGTGCGCCTGGCCGACGCCTCCGCCCAGGCGGTGGAGGACTACTACGCTGCCGACTGCCGGGCCCAGGAGATTCTGGCCCGGGTCCGGAACGGCGAGACGCCGGAGAACGTGGAGATGGAGCGGGTGGACGGCGTCACCTCTGTCCGGTACGCGTGCCCCATCTCGGAAACCCAGGAGCTTCAGGTGGAGGCCCGTATCAACTGGGACGGGAGCTATACCATTTTGCGCTGGCAGGCTGTGGCCACCCAGGAGTGGGAATCGGACGAGTCGTTAAACCTTTGGGACGGATTATAAACAGATGAAGGAGGCCCCTATGGCGGAATTGACGGAATATTTAAATCGAGCGGTGGGCGACCGGGCGTCGGACCTGTTTATCGTGGCGGGCGGCCCGGTGTGCGCCAAGCAGGAGAAGCGGATGGTGCCCATCAGCGAGGACCGGGTATTCCCCCGGGACACCGAGGAGCTGATCCGGGAGATTTACACCCTGGCGAACCGGCCCATAGACCGGTTTATCAAGCAGGGGGACGATGATTTCTCTTTCTCGGTGGCGGGGCTGGCCCGGTTCCGGGTGAACGTGTACCGCCAGCGGGGTTCCATGGCGGCGGTGATCCGGGTGGTGTCCTTCGATATCCCCAACTGGAACGACCTGTCTATCCCGGAGCAGGTGATGGACCTGGCCAAGGTGCAGCACGGCATGGTGTTGGTCACCGGTACGGCGGGCAGCGGTAAATCCACCACCCAGGCCTGCCTCATCGACCGCATCAACCGCACCCGGGAGTGCCACATCATCACCCTGGAGGACCCCATTGAGTACCTGCACCGGGACCGGCGGAGCATTGTCAGCCAGAGGGAGATCGCCATCGACACCCAGGACTACCCCTCCGCCCTGCGGGCGTGCCTGCGCCAGGCCCCCGATGTGATCCTGTTGGGGGAGATGCGGGACCAGGAGACCATCCACACCGCCATGACCGCCGCAGAGACCGGGCATTTGCTCATCGCCACCCTGCACACCAAGGGGGCGGTGAACACCATTGACCGCATTGTGGACACCTTCCCCAGCGGGCAGCAGGACCAAGTGCGGGTGCAGTTGAGCATGGTGCTGCACACCGTGGTATCCCAGCAGCTTGTGCCCGACGTGAACGGGGGGCTGACGCCCGCCTTTGAGATCATGCACGTAAACAACGCCATCCGCAGCCTGATCCGGGACAGCAAAACCCACCAGATCGACAACGCCATCGCGGCGGGGGGCGCGGAGGGAATGGTGACCATGGACCAGTCCCTGCTGACGCTGTACAAGAGCCGGGAGATTACGGCGGAGACGGCGCTGTCCTTCTCGGACAACCCGGAGCAACTGCGCCGGAGGATGGGGTGAGCAGGATGAAATATGATTTTACCAGCGTGATTGACCGCCGCGGGTTGGACGCCTTGGCGGTGGACATCGTAGGGGGACCCGGTGGGATGCCTGCGCCCCGCGAGGGCTTTGATATCATCCCCATGTGGGTGGCGGACATGAATTTCGCCACCGTTCCCACTGTACCCCAGGCCATGATTGAACGGGCAAAGCACCCCATGTACGGATACTTCCGCCCCAGGGAGGAGTATTATGACGCGATCATCCGCTGGCATGAGAGCCGCAACGGGGTTGCCGGGCTGACCAGGGAGTGCATCGGCTATGAGAACGGCGTGTTGGGTGGAGTGGTCAGCGCTCTGAACGTGTTCTGTTCCAGGGGGGACAAGGTGCTGATCCACTCCCCCACCTACGTGGGCTTCACCGGCAGCCTGACCAACAACGGCTACCATATTGTCCACAGCCCCCTGGTGAAGGATGAGGGCGGCGTGTGGCGCATGGATCCGGCCGACATGGAGCGGAAGATTGTGGAGAACAAAATCCACGCCGCCGTGTTCTGCTCTCCCCACAACCCCTGTGGCCGGGTGTGGGAGCGCTGGGAGCTGGAGGCGGCCATGGAGTTGTTCCGAAAGCACGATGTGATGGTGGTGTCCGACGAGATCTGGTCCGACCTGATTCTGGCCGGGCACAGGCATATTCCCACCCAGTCCGTCAGCGAGGACGCCCGTATGCGCACCGTGGCGCTCTACGCCCCCTCCAAGACCTTCAATCTGGCGGGGCTGGTGGGCAGCTACCACATCATCTACAACAAGGCCCTTCGGGAGCGGGTGGACAAGGAGTCCTCCCTGGGCCACTACAACAGCATGAATGTGCTGTCCATGTACGCCCTGTTGGGCGCCTACGGCCCGGAGGGGCAGGAATGGGTGGACGAGTTGCGGCAGGTGCTCACCGAGAATGTGGACTTTGCCTGTGACTACATTGCCGGACGGTTTGACGGCGTGGAGGCAGCCAAGCCGGAGGGGACCTATATGCTGTTCCTGGACTGCACCCAATGGTGCCAGGCCCGCGGGAAAACCCTGGATCAGCTCCTTCACGCGGGCTGGGACGTGGGGGTGTATTGGCAGGACGGGCGGCCCTTCCACGGCCCCTGCCACATCCGGATGAACCTGGCCCTGCCCCATGGCCGGGTACGGGAGGCACTGGAGCGGTTGGACAAGCACGTGTTTCATAGCTGAGAGCGGGCCTTCTTTTTCTTTCTGTAGAAGCAAAAAGAAAGATTTTAGAGTACAAGCAAACAGGTTGCGTCTTTTAGCAAATTAAAAAGAGCGGACGGCAAAGGCCGACACTCCGTAAAGAAGTGTCGGCCTTCCGGCTAACCTGTAAAGAAATTCTATCTATTGGGACGGCGTAGTTACGGTTACGCCGTCTTTTTACGCTGGCCTGAAAGATGTTTCTGGAACAGCTTCTCCATTTCTTCCGGGGACGGGGCACACCACAGGCCAATGGTGTTATAGTGGATGTCCACCCGCTGGTGCCGCTTGCCACCTACCTTGTCGGGCTTGGCCACCACGATTTTATCAATAAACTCGTGAACAATTTCAGGTGTTAACTCCTTTTTCTCTTGCAGTCCAAACCGTTCCATCTGCTCCTGGGCAAACCGCTTTTCATAGACCTGGATGTACCACAACAGCCTTTGCAGGCCCTCAAGCAGCAATTCTGCAACCACTTTCTCCCGGATGAAGTGGGCAGAACACACATCGGAATTGCCACGATAAGCGGAGCAAAAGAAAAACGCCTGTTCACGCTTGTAGTTGTTGGTGGCGCTGTACCCCAGCTTACTGCCGCAGTCGGCGCAGTAGAGAAGCCCAGAGAACATACTGACAATGCCCGTTCTCGTGGGCCTGCGGCGGTGCTGGCGGAGATTTTGAACCAGAGCAAAGGTTTCCCGGTCAATGATGGCGGGGTGGGTGTCGGGGAATATCTTCCATTCCTCCTGGGGTTTATCCAGCCGCTTCTTCAACTTAAAGGATTGTCTGAACGAGCGGAAATTCACCGTGTCGCCGGTGTACTCCTGCCTGTCCAGAATAGCGGCCACGGTGGAGGAACACCAGTTGTGTGGGTACACAGGAGGCTTAACGGGGCAGTTCACGCCAATGCTGTGAAGATACTCGCTGGGGGTCAACACACCCTCAGAACGCAGTTTCTTAGCAATTTGGGTAGGTCCCAGGCCGGACACGCTCATTCGGAATATCCGCCGCACTACCTCCGCTGCCGGCTCATCCACGGTCCACTTGTTCTTGTCCTCCGGGTCTTTCTTATAGCCAAAGGGAGTGTTCGTGGTCAAAGGTATCCCGGCGTTGCCACGGCTCTGCATGACCCTCCGTACCTTATCGCTCGTATTTTTTGCGTGCCACTCGTTGAAAAGGTCTTGCATCGGTACAATATCGCTCACGCCGTTGGCGGTGTCGATGTTGTCCATGATGGCGATGTACCGCACGTTCAGCCGGACAAAATCTTCTTCCAAAAGCTGACCCACCACAAGGCGGTTCCGGCCCAACCGGGAGTGGTCTTTCACAACGAGGTTTGCCACAAGCCCCTGTTCGGCCAGTTCCATGATCTCCATGAAGGCCGGACGGGTGAAAG